>NZ_JBFAOU010000066.1:0-40622 GCF_040675365.1 Catellatospora sp. NPDC049609
CGACATGCCGTCGACCACCTCGCGCCCGTCGGCCAGCCGCAGCCGCACCCCGCGCGCGCTCTCCACCACGAGCGGCTCCTGCCGCCCCGGCATCGTGGCAACAGTTCGCGCAAGATCGACGCTGGTACGGCGCCCGCAGACCGCCTAGCAGCGGCGCCGGCCTGTGGACAAGGGCTGTGGAAAACCTGTGGGTAACCGGGCCGGAAGTTATCCACAGGGGGTGCGGGGGCGGTTTTCCGGCCGGGAGCATCCCTGGCATGGAACCCACCTTCGCTGAGGGGAACGCGCCGGTCGAGCCGGTGCGTGTAGAGCCCGATGAACTGGTCCGGCTGGCCGCCGGGCTGGACGGACTGTCCGGCGCGCTCGCCCGGGAGGCACCCGCCGCGACGGGTCTGCGCAGCTCACCGCCGGGGTGGGCGGTCGGCGCCGCCCAGGCGGCGCTGGCGCACGAGGTGACCGCGCACCTGGCCGGCGTCGCCGACGACCTCGCCGAGTTCGGCGGACGGCTGCGGGTGGCCGGGCTCAGCTACGCCGACCGCGACTCGGCCCTGGCCCGCCGGATCACCGCGGCGGCCCGCCGATGACCGTCACGTACGCGCAGCTGCGCGACGCCGATCCGGGCCTGTGGAGCCACAGCGCGGCAGGCTGGCGCGGGCTGAGCCGCCGCGTCGACGAGCACGCCGACGATCTGGCGGCGCGGCTCGCCCGGCTGGACCGCGCGTGGAGCGGCGGCACCGCCGCCGAGGCGGCCCGGCGGTCGGGCGCGGAGGTGGCGGGGCGGCTCGCGGTCGCGCCGGGCGCGCTGCTGGAGGCCGATCAGCTCCTGTCCCGGCACGCCGCCCGGATCGAGGTGCTCCGGCAGCGCCTCGCCGACGCGCTCGCGACCATCCGCGGCACCGCCGTCCGGGTCTCGGCCAACGGCGACGTGAGCGTGGTCGCCCCGGCCGCCGGCTACGGTCTGGACGGCCGCTCCGGTGGTCGCGGCCTGGCACCCGGGCCGGGCATGATCAGCGGGCCCGGCACTGACCATGGCGGCCGCTCAGGCGGCAGCGGCGGGGCGGGTGGCGGTCACGCAGGCGGCGGTGGCGGCAGTGGCGCAGGTGCCCGCGGCGGCGCGGCCGGTGGCGGTGGCGCAGGCGGGATGCCGGGGCAGGCCGACGTGGCCCTGGCCGTGCGGTTGGCCGCGCAGATCGACGCGGTGCTGGCTGCGGCCGAGCGCAGTGACACCGAGACCGCGCGGGCGCTCACCGAACTGGCCGCGGCCGCCCGCACCGGCTGGGCGGGAGGTCCGGCGACCGTGCCCACCGGGGTCGGCCTGCTGCAGGTGGCGCAGTGGTGGGCCGGGCTCACCGACGCCGAGCGCCGCTGGCTGGTGGCGCACCGCCCCGAGCAGATCGGCGGGCTGGACGGCGTCCCGGTGACCGCCCGCGACCGGGCCAACCGGGACCTGCTCGACCGGGAGCTGGACCGGCTGCGGGCCGAGGTCGCCGCTGACGCGGGCAGCGCGGCGGCACGTGAGCGCCTCGACGCGCTCAGCGGGCTCTACCACCGGCTGGCCGGCGTCGACCCGCGGCCCTACCTGCTCCGCTTCGGCGCGGGCGGCGACGGGCGGGCAGTGGTGTCCTTCGGCGACCCGGACGTCAGCGACAACGTCGCCACGTACGTGCCGGGTGCGGGCACGTCGCTGGACTCGTTCGGCGGGGAGCTCGACCGGGCCGCGACGCTGCAGCAGCACGCCGCCGCGCACGCGCCCGACGCGAGCACGTCCACGATCATGTGGCTGGGCTACGACGCGCCGAACGGGCTGGACGCCGCGCGCGACGACGCGGCGGTCGCGGCGCGGGCCGAGCTGACCTCGTTCCAGGCCGGGCTGGGCGTCACGCACGAAGGCGAGCCGGCGCGGCTGACGCTGATCGGGCACTCGTACGGCAGTCTCGCCGTCGGGCTGGCCGAGCGCGACGGCGCGGTCGCCGCGGACGAGATCGTGGCCCTGGGCAGTCCTGGGATGGGCGTGGACCACGCGGCCGAGCTGCGCGATCCGCAGCACGTCTGGGCGTCGACCGCACCCAACGACATCATCCGGTACGCGCCGTCGCCGGGCGAGGCGGCGCTCGGCGCATTCGGCGGGCCGGGGCTGATCGCGCTGGGCGCGGTGAGCGATGCCGTGCTCGGCGGCAACGCCGACCTGTGGCACGGCGTGGACCCGGCGTCGGCGCAGTTCGGCGCGCGGGTGTTCCCGGCGGGCGTGGGCGCCGATCCGATCGACGCCCACGCGAGCTACTTCGACTCCGGCAGCCCGGCGCTGCGCGCCATGGCCGGGATCGTGACCGGACGGCCAGGCCCGGCCACGCCGCCCTGACGCACCCGACCCGACGACCAGGCCCGGTCACGACGAACCGACGCACCCGACCGGACGGCCGGGTTCGGTCACGCCGCCCTGGCGCATGGTGGCGGCACCTGGCCGGACCCGCCGGTCGGCTACTCCACCGTGACGGACTTGGCCAGGTTGCGCGGCTGGTCGACGTCGTGCCCGCTGGCGTCGGCGATCGCGGCGGCGAGCACCTGCAGCGGCACGGTGGTGACGAACGGCGCCAGCAGCGTCGGCGTCCGCGGCACCCGCACCAGCATGTCGGCGTACGGGACGACGGCGTCGTCGCCCTCCTCGGCGATGACGATGGTGTGGGCGCCGCGGGCGCGCACCTCCTGGATGTTGCTCACGATCTTGTCGTGCAGCACACCGCGGCCCGCGGGCGACGGCACGATGCAGACCACCGGGGTGCCCCGGTCGAACGCCCGCCCGTCCCCGGCCGGACCGGCGATGAGCGCGATCGGGCCGTGCTTGAGCTCGCCCGCGGCGAAGCCCTCGGCGTGCAGGTATGCCAGCTCCTTGAGCTTGAGCGCGCCCTCCAGCGCCACCGGGTAGCCGACGTGGCGGCCGATGAACAGCACCGTGGAGGCGTTGGTCTCGGCCAGCTGGCGGCCCAGCTCGCGGACCGGGTCCATGCTCGCCAGCACCTTCTCGATCTTGGCGGGCATCTCCTGGAGCTGCGCCAGCACCGCACCGACCTCGTCGGCGTACTTGACCCCGCGCACCTGGGCCAGGTGCAGGCCGACCAGGAAGCAGGCGGCGAGCTGGGTCAGGAACGCCTTGGTCGAGGCGACGGCGATCTCCGGACCGCCGTGGGTGTAGAGCACCGCGTCGGACTCGCGCGGGATGGTCGAGCCGTTGGTGTTGCAGATGGCCAGCACGCGGGCCTTCTGCTCCTTCGCGTGCCGCAGCGCCATCAGCGTGTCCATGGTCTCGCCGGACTGCGAGATGACCACGACCAGCGTCGACCGGTCGAGCACCGGGTCGCGGTAGCGGAACTCGCTGGCCAGCTCGACCTCGCACGGGATGCGCGTCCAGTGCTCGATGGCGTACTTGGCGACCAGGCCGGCATGGTACGACGTGCCGCAGGAGACGATGAAGACCTTGTCCACGTCGCGCAGGTCCTGGTCGGTCAGCCGGACCTCGTCCAGCATGATCTCGCCGTGCTCGCCGATGCGCCCGCGCAGGGTGTCGGCGACGGCCTGCGGCTGCTCGGCGATCTCCTTGAGCATGAACCAGGCGTGGCCGTCCTTCTCGGCGGCGCGGGCGTCCCAGTCGACGTGGTAGTCGCGGCCCTGCGCCGGGTTGCCGGCGAAGTCGGTGATCTCGATGCTGTCGGCGGTGATCAGGACGACCTGGTCCTGGCCCAGCTCGACCGCCTCGCGGGTGTGCTCGATGAACGCGCTGACGTCGCTGGCGAGGAAGTTCTCGCCGTTGCCGCGGCCCACCACCAGGGGCGAGTTGCGGCGCGCGCCGACCACCGCGCCCGGCGCCTGGGCGTCGACCGCGAGCAGGGTGAACGCGCCCTCCAGCCGGTTGCAGACCGCGCGCATCGCGTCGGCGAGCGCCTGCGCGCTGCCCGCGACGCCGGCCAGCTCCGCGGCCAGCAGGTGCGCCACGCACTCGGTGTCGGTGTCGCTGGCGAACTCCACGCCGGTTGCCTGCAACTCGGCCCGCAGCTTCGCGAAGTTCTCGATAATGCCGTTGTGGATCACCGCGATGCGGCCGTCGGCCGACAGGTGCGGGTGCGCGTTGCGGTCGGTCGGGCCGCCGTGGGTCGCCCAGCGGGTGTGCCCGATGCCCGTGGTGCCCGCACGCAGGTCGGCCTCGGCCGCCTCGGCCAGCAGCTTCTCCAGATTCGACAGCTTGCCGGCCTTCTTCGCCAGCAGCAGCCGGTCGCTCGCGAGCACGGCGACACCGGCGGAGTCGTAACCCCGGTACTCCAGGCGCCGCAGCCCTTCCAACACCACACCAAGGGCCGACTGGCCGCCCACGTATCCCACGATCCCGCACATGCCCGTTACCTTAGCGGAGTTTCGCTCATATTGCATGCTCGGAACCGGGGCATTCACGCACGCGATCTGATTGCAATGCGGACGGACCTCGGCGCCCGCTCGCGCGCGCCCGAATAGTGACGGGTTGGCGGCAGCGGAGGTGATCGGCGAGCCCGCCTGGCCTACCATCCGCGCATGAGTTACCCCCCTCCGTACGACCCGAACCAGCCGCCGTCGCCCCCGCCGTACGGCGCGCCCGCATACCAGGTCAACCCGATCCAGCCGGCCAAGAAGAGCAACGCGGGCATGATCGTCGGGATCATCCTGGGCGTCGTGCTGCTGCTCTGCGTGGGCTGCGGCGCCGTCGGATACTTCGTCCTCGACTGGACCGGCGACAAGGTCCAGGAGATCGAGGACTCGCTGCCCAGCATGGGCGTGGTCACCGGTGAGGGCGGCGGCTCGCACACGGTCCGCTACACCATCGAGGGCACCGGCACGACGGTCGTCACCTGGGGCCTGGGCACCGGTGGCACCGAGAGCGAGACGGCCACCCTGCCCTGGAGCAAGGAGATCACGGTCAGCTCGGACTCGTTCGCCGTCTCGGTGATCGCGCTCGGCGGCGGTGCGGACACGAAGCTGGACGGCTGCAGCATCTCGATCGACGGCAAGGAGCAGAAGCGGGCCAGCGCCACCGGCGCCACCGCCATCTGCACCTCGGTCTTCGTCGGCGGCTGACCACCCACGCGACCCGCCCACCCGGCGGCCACGACCTGCCGAAACAGCCACGGCCTCCCCGACATGTGCCGGGGAGGCCGTGCTCGTGTTCGTGGAGATCGCTGCTTCGGGTCAGGGAGTGAGGCCAGACCACAGTTTCTGACACGAAACAGCGATCTTCGCCGACCGGCGACGGGGCGACCGCGCGGGCCGCGTCGTCAGGCGGCGGGGCTGGCGGCGCGGACGTCGGCGGCGATGCCTTCGGCGATCTTCTGGGCGACGTCCTCGGTGGACGCCTCCACCATGACCCGGACCAGCGGCTCGGTGCCCGACGGGCGCAGCAGCACCCGGCCGCTGCCGGCCAGCTGCGCCTCGGCGGCGGCGACCGCGGCGAGGATCTCCGGTGCGCGGGCCACACCCTTGTCCGCGACCCGGACGTTGATCAGCACCTGCGGCAGGCGGCGCACCACGGCGGCCAGCTCGGCCAGCGGCTTGCCGGTCTCGGTGACCCGGGCCAGCAGACGCAGGCCGGTCAGGACACCGTCGCCGGTGGTGGCGTGCTCGGTGAAGACCACGTGGCCGCTCTGCTCGCCGCCCAGGCTGAACCCGCCGGCCCGCAGCTCCTCCAGCACGTACCGGTCGCCGACCTTGGTCTCGACCAGCTTGATGCCGGCCTCGCGCATCGCGATGCGCAGCCCGAGGTTACTCATCACGGTCGCGACCAGGGTGTCCTCGGCGAGCGTACCGGCGTCGCGCATCGCCAGCGCCAGGATCGCCATGATCTGGTCGCCGTCCACCTCGGCACCCGAGGCGTCCACCGCGAGACACCGGTCGGCGTCGCCGTCGACGGCGATGCCCAGGTGGGCGCCGTGCTCGACCACGGCGGCCTTGAGCGGGCCGAGGTGCGTGGCGCCGCACTCGTCGTTGATGTTCAGCCCGTCCGGCTCGGCGTTGATCGCGACGACCTCGGCTCCGGCCTCCCGGAACGCCTCAGGCGCCACGTCGCTGGCCGCGCCGTGGGCGCAGTCCAGCACGACCTTGATCCCGGACAGCGGGCGGCCGGTCGCCTCGACCAGGTGCGAGGTGTAGTGCTCGGCGCCGTCGAGCAGGTCGTGCACCCGGCCGACCTGGGCTCCGGTGGGCCGCGTCCAGGTCGCGCCGAGCGCGGCCTCGATCGCGTCCTCCTGCTCGTCGGTCAGCTTGTGCCCGCCGGCGGCGAAGAACTTGATGCCGTTGTCGGGCATCGGGTTGTGGCTGGCGGAGATCATCACGCCGAAGTCGGCGCGCACCTCGGCGGTCAGGAAGGCGACCCCGGGGGTCGGCAGCACGCCCACCCGGACCACGTTGGCACCGGCGCTGGCCAGGCCCGCGACCACGGCCGCCTCGAGCATCTCGCCGCTGGCCCGGGGGTCACGGCCGACCACCACCAGCGGCGGGGAGACCCGGTCCGCCTGGTCGGGGAGGGTGTGCGCCGCCGCGACGGCGAGGGAGAGCGCGAGCTCGGGGCTGAGGTCCGCGTTGGCCAGGCCGCGTACGCCGTCGGTGCCGAAGAGGCGTGCCATCCGGTGGCCCTTTCTGTGGGGTGCGAAAGGAGGGGGTACGACACGACCCGGCTCGCGGGTACGCGCAGCCGTGGCCGGAAGAAGGGGAAAAGTCGAACGGCCGGGCACGCCATCCCGCCTGGAAGCAGGAGCGTGCCCGGCCGTTCAGCAGCTGAAAGCGATCAACGCTTCGAGTACTGCGGAGCCTTGCGGGCCTTCTTGAGACCGTACTTCTTGCTCTCCGTGACGCGGGCGTCGCGGGTGAGGAAGCCGGCCTTCTTCAGCGCCGGGCGGTCGTCGAGGTCGAGCTCGCACAGGGCGCGGGCGATCGCCAGGCGCAGCGCGCCGGCCTGACCGCTGATGCCGCCGCCGCGCAGGTTGGCGACGACGTCGAGCGTCTCGCCCTTCTCCGCGAGCACGAGCGGCTCCCGCACCGACTGCTGCGCGACCTTGCTGGGGAGGTACTTCTCCAGCTCACGGCCGTTGCAGGTGATCTTGCCGGTGCCCGGGATCAGGCGCACCCGGACGACGGCCTGCTTGCGGCGGCCGACGGTCTGGATCGGGCGGTCGCCCTTGAACTTCGGGGTGGCCGGCTTGGCAGCGACGGCGACCGAGGCCTCAGCCTCGACCACGGCCTGGGTCGGCACGGAAGTGTCGGTCATGGTGATTCCTTCGTCCGCGCTCACTGCGCGATCTGCTTGATCTCGAACGGCACCGGCTGCTGCGCCGCGTGCGGGTGCTCCGCACCGGCGTAGACCTTGAGCTTCGACAGGATCTGCCGGCCCAGCTTGTTGTGGGGGATCATGCCCTTGACGGCCAGCTCGATCGCCTTCTCGGGCCGCTTGGTGAGCAGCTCCTCGTAGCCGACCTGCTTGAGGCCACCGGGGTAACCGGAGTGCCGGTACGCGATCTTGGTCGCGCGCTTGTTGCCGGTGAGGGCAACCTTGCCGGCGTTGATGATGATCACAAAGTCGCCGGTGTCGACGTGCGGCGCGAAAGTCGGCTTGTGCTTACCGCGCAGGAGGTTGGCGGTGTGGGTGGCGAGCCGGCCCAGCACGACGTCAGAAGCGTCGATCACGTGCCACTGACGCTCGATCTCACCCGGCTTCGGGCTGTACGTACGCACAGGTCTACCTTGTCTCGTCGTAGGTCTGTGTGATCGCGGGCAATCCCACGACCAACGGATTCTGCGATGCCGGCCGGCCGCAAACACGGACCGGCGCGCGAACGACAAGCCTACCTGAGCATCAGGACTACCGGCTCGGCGCCACCTCTCGCACAACAGCCGCTAACGATACCCGCTGCCCCGCAGTGAGGTCAAAACGGCCTGCTGACCCTGTGGTATGCCGTCCCGTGTCCGATTCCGCAGGCCAAGCTCACAGCGGCGGACGGCGCACGGTGCGGTGGGATTCACACCCCGGGTACAGGTCGCGGAACATCATGGCAATCACACGTTCGTAACTTCGTCGCCATGACCGTCACCGCGCCTGTGCCGACGAGCTCGAAGCCCGCCGCCATCAGCCACTGGGATCCCGAGAACCCGGAGTTCTGGGCGTCCACCGGCCGCCGCGTCGCCCGGCGGAACCTGATCTTCTCCATCTTCGCGGAGCACCTCGGGTTCTCGGTGTGGACGCTCTGGAGCGTCGTGGTGGTGGCCATGCCCGCCACCACCTTCCCGTACACCGTCGACCAGAAGTTCTGGCTGGTCGCGCTGCCGAACCTGATCGGTGCGCTGATGCGCATCCCGTACACCTTCGCGGTGACCCGGTTCGGCGGCCGGACCTGGACCATGATCAGCGCACTGCTGCTGCTGATCCCGATCGCGGGCATGGTGTTCGCGGTCACCGCCAAGCCCGCCTACTGGGTGGTGCTGCTGCTCGCCGCCACGGCCGGCCTCGGCGGCGGCAACTTCGCCTCCTCCATGACCAACATCTCCTTCTTCTACCCGGAGAAGGAGAAGGGCACGGCGCTCGGCCTGAACGCGGCCGGCGGCAACCTGGGCATCAGCGTGATGCAGCTGGTGGTGCCGATCGCGCTGTCGTTCGGCCTGGTCTACGGCGGCCTGATGTGGCTGCCGCTGGTGCTGGCCGCCGCGCTCTGCGCCCGCCTGTACATGAACAACCTGGAGATGGCGAAGTCGCCGCTCAAGGCCCAGTTCGCCACGGTCAAGCGGGCGCACACCTGGATCATGTCCTTCCTCTACATCGGCACCTTCGGCTCGTTCCTGGGCTACTCGGCCGCCTTCCCGCTGGTGCTCAAGCTGCAGTTCCCGCAGGCGCCGGTCGCCCACCTGGGCGCGGCGACCATCACCCTGGCCTTCACCGGCCCGCTGGTCGGCTCGCTGGCCCGCCCGTTCGGCGGCTGGCTGTCGGACCGGATCGGCGGCGCCCGGGTCACCGCGGCCTGCTTCGTGGTCATGGGCCTCGGCTCGTACGGCGTGATCACCGCGGTCCAGGCCAAGAGCATGGCCGGCTTCCTCACCGCGTTCCTGCTGCTGTTCACCGCGGCCGGGGCCGGCAACGGGTCGACGTACCGCATGATCCCGGCGATCTTCGCGGCCACCTCGCCCGACCTGGCCACCGCGAAGCGGGAGTCGGCGGCGACCCTGGGCATCGCCGGCGCCATCGGCGCGATCGGCGGCTTCTACCTGCCGCGCGCCATCAGCGACTCGATCAACGCCACCGGCGGCATCGGCACCGCGTTCGGCTGGTTCACCGCGATGTACGGCGTCTGCCTCGCCGTCACCTGGTGGTGCTACCTGCGCCGGCGCGTGCTGGTCGCGCAGGCCCCCAGCCTCGCCCACGCGGGCGTCTGACCCCGACCTTCCTCCCGCCCCGACCCCGGCCCGCCTGCCGGGGTCGGGGCCATTCGTATTCCCAGGTCACGGGTTGGTGGTGTCGCATATGCCACATCCATGTGGCTTGCCAAATGGTTGAACTTTCACCAAAGTTGAGGACAGGCGGCCGACACCGCCCGACCGAACTTCCAAGGAGACGCCATGTCCATCGTTCTCGACCAGTCCGCGCAGGACCTGCTGTTCCGCGACGCGCGCACCGCCAACACCTTCAGTGACGAGCCGGTGACCGACGAGCAGGTGCAGGCCATCTACGAGCTGGTCAAGTACGCGCCCACCTCGCTGAACATGCAGCCGCTGCGGGTGGTGCTGGTCCGCTCGCCGGAGGCCCGCGAGCGCCTGGTGGCGCTGATGGCTGAGGGCAACCAGGCCAAGACCGCGGCCGCCCCGCTGGTCGCCGTGCTGGCCGCCGACACCAACTTCCACGACAAGTTCGACCGGACCTTCCCGCACGCCCCGGGCGTGCGCGACTGGTTCACCGGTGACGACGCCGCCCGCGCGGAGACCGCCCGGTTCAACGGCGCGCTGCAGGTCGGCTACTTCATCCTGGGCGTCCGCGCCGCCGGGCTGGCCGCCGGCCCGATGACCGGCTTCGACGCGGCCGGCGTGGAGAAGGAGTTCTTCACCGACGGCGAGCACCGGGTGCTGGCCGTGGTCAACATCGGCAAGCCGGGCGAGAACGCCTGGTTCGACCGCAACCCCCGACTGGCGTACGACGAAGTCGTGACGACGGCCTGATCGAGACGATGAGGGGTGGGAGCTGCTGCCCCCACCCCTCTAGGGTGTGATTCATGGCGACCACCGCAGTGCAGACGACAGAGGTCCCCTGGCTGACCGACAAGGAGCAGGCGGCCTGGCGCAGCTACATCTTCACGGCCAAGCTGGTGCTGGCCGAGATGGAGCGCGGCATGGCCCAGCACGGCCTGTCGGGCACCGACTACGGCGTGCTGGTGTGCCTGTCCGAGGCTCCGCAGCGGCGGATGCGCATGTCGGAGCTGTCGCAGACGATGCTGCTGGAGAAGAGCCGCCTGTCCCACCAGATCACCCGGATGGAGCGCGAGGGCCTGGTCCGCCGCCAGAGCTGCCCCGACGACCGGCGGGGGCAGTTCGCCGTGCTGACCGACCAGGGGTGGGAGACGATCCGGCGGGTCGCGCCGCATCACGTCGAGCTGGTGCGCTCGGTCTTCATCGACCGGCTGACCCCCGAGCAGCTCGATCAGCTGACGGAGATGTTCACTCCCCTGCAGACCTCGATCCGGGCGCAGTGCCCCAAGGACGAGACGGAGTGCTGAGCTGATTAATGCGTCGCCCGCTACGCGGCCTTAACCGGCAGTCATCCTCCGCTTCGCTCCGGATGACACCGAGCGGCCGCTCCGACGGGCTCCTTGCCGAGTCATGCGTCGCCGCTACGCGGGCTCCTTGCCGAGCCGGGGCGTCAGAGGTCCTGGATGATGCGCAGGGCCCGGCCCACGCGGCGCATGGTGTCGGTGTCGCAGACCTCGACCATGTCGGTGAACCACTTCTTCATGGGCGAGGACACCCGGTCCGGCATGATGATCAGTTCGCCCATCGGCACCGCCAGCGGCGAGTCGCGGAGCTCGTCCTCCTCGACGACCTCCGCGACGATGACGATCGGCACGTCCGTGCTGTTGTACACATCCGAGCTGATGACCAGGCCGAGCCGCTCCCGGGCACCGTCGATCCGCCAGATCTCGCCTCTACGCAGCACGCCGCCCCCGTCCTGACAGTTCCAGGCGTACCAATTCGACCTCTTGCTCGTCGTCGAGCGCGTTCTTCTCCAAGCGGTCGACGCCCGCCCGGCGCACCACGTCCGCGTGGGCGCTGAACAGCTCCCGTAGGGCCTTCTCGCGGGCCGCCTGGTCCATCCAGGCCGACAGCGACAGCCCGTCGCGCTCGGCGTAACGGCGCGCTTCCTCAATCGTCTCGTCCGCGAAGGACAGCGTTACTTTGGCAGTCATGCCGATTAGATTACGCCCGGTGTGACCACGAGTCATCCTGTTCTTCGTGCCAGATGCATGAGTGAAAATCACCCAATCTGAGCAGTTTTACGCACTGTGACGTCATCGTAACCGTTAGCGCCCGGATGGGATAATCGACCATTCGGACGATCATCGTCATCACTGGACGGCCGACCGGCCCGAACGGCCCCCGCCGCCGTGCGATCGATCACCCCAGCGTCACCAACAGCGGTTTCGCGCGCGACGTGCGCTGGTCTTAGCAGGTTGGAAACACAAGGGACGCTGAGGCGAAACTCCCGGCCCGCAGGATTTCGCACATGACTCCCTCGGCCCCATCCGCCACTCCCGCCACCGGGCTCCCCGTGGTGGCGAGCGGGCGCGAGGTCGAGACGCACTGCCCCTACTGCGCGCTGCAGTGCGGGATGACGCTGCGGGAGCGGCCGGACGGCCGGGTCGAGGTCGGCGCGCGCGACTTCCCCACCAACCGCGGCGGGCTGTGCCAGAAGGGCTGGACCTCGGCCGAGCTGCTGGACCACCCCGAGCGGCTGACCACCCCGCTGATCAAGGGCAAGCCGGCGACCTGGGACGAGGCGTACGACTTCATCGTCGCGGGCATCGAGCGGGTGCAGGCCGAGCACGGCCGCGACGCCGTCTCGGTGTTCGGCGGCGGCGGCCTGACCAACGAGAAGGCCTACGCCCTCGGCAAGTTCGCCCGGGTCGTGCTGCGCACCGCCAACATCGACTACAACGGCCGCTTCTGCATGAGCTCGGCCGCGGCGGCGGGCAACCGCGCCTTCGGCATCGACCGCGGCCTGCCGTTCCCGATGGCCGACATCTCCGGCGCCGACACCCTGCTGCTGATCGGCGCGAACGTGGCGGAGACCATGCCGCCGTTCGCGCGTTACCTGACCGAGCAGCGCGCCGGCGGCGGCACCCAGATCGTGGTCGACCCGCGCGCCACGCCGACCGCCCGCGCGGCCACCCTGCACCTGCAGCCGACCCCCGGCACCGACCTGGCGCTGGCCCTGGGCCTGCTGCACATCGTGGTCGCCGAGGGCCTGACCGACTCGGCATACCTGGCCGCGCGCACCACCGGCTGGGACGAGGTCCGCCGCACCGTGGCCGGCTACTGGCCCGCCCGGGTGGAGCGGATCACCGGGGTGCCCGTCGCCGACCTGGAGGCCACCGCCCGCGCGCTGGCCAACGCCGACCGGGCGATCATCCTCACCGCGCGCGGCGCCGAGCAGCACAGCAAGGGCGTCGACACGGTCACCGCCTTCATCAACCTCGCGCTCGCGCTCGGGCTGCCCGGCCGGCCCGGCTCCGGTTACGGCTGCCTCACCGGCCAGGGCAACGGCCAGGGCGGCCGTGAGCACGGCCAGAAGGCCGACCAGCTGCCCGGATACCGCAGGATCGACGACCCGGCGGCGCGCGCGCACGTGGCCGCGGTGTGGGGCGTCGACCCGGACAGCCTGCCCGGCCCCGGCCTGTCCGCCTACGAGCTGCTCGACGCGCTGGGCCAGCCCGGCGGCCCGAAGGCGATGCTGCTCTTCGGCTCCAACCCGGTGGTCTCCGCGCCGCGCGCGGGCCGGATCACCGAACGGCTGAAGTCGCTGGACCTGCTGGTCGTCTGCGACTTCGTGCTCAGCGAGACGGCCGCGCTGGCCGACGTGGTGCTCCCGGTGGCCCAGTGGGCCGAGGAGGACGGCACCATGACCAATCTGGAGGGCCGGGTGCTGCGGCGCCGGGCCCTGCGCAAGCCACCGCCAGGGGTAGGGACGGATCTGGCGGTGATGGCCGAGCTGGCCTCCCGGCTCGGCCGAACCGGCGACGGTCGCTCCGGCGCCGGTGGCGTACGGTCTGCGCGGTTCGCCGCGGAGCCGTACGCCGTCTTCGAGGAGCTGCGGCGTGCCACCGCTGGTGGGGTGGCCGATTACGCCGGCGTCACGTGGGAGCGGGTGGACGCCGAGAAGGGTGTCTTCTGGCCCTGCCCCGCAGCGGACCGGGCAGGCACGCCGCGGCTCTTCGAAGAAGGCTTCCCGACCCCGGACGGTCGCGCCCGCATGATCGCGGTGGAGCACCGGCCGGTGGCCGAGGAGATCGACGCCGAGTACCCGCTCTACCTCACCACGGGGCGGGTGCTGGCGCAGTACCAGTCCGGCGCGCAGACCCGCCGCATCGCGGCGCTGCCCGGCGGGCCCTTCGTCGAGCTGCACCCGGACCTGGCCGAGCGGCTGGAACTGGCCGAGGGCGACCAGGTGCGGGTGATCAGCCGACGCGGCGAGATGACCGCACCCGCCCGGATCGTCACCACGATCCGCCCCGACACCCTCTTCGCACCCTTCCACTACTCCGGCGCGGGCCGGGTCAACACGCTCACCGGCGACGCGTTGGACCCGATCTCACGGATGCCGGAGTTCAAGGTCTGTGCCGTACGAATCGAGCCGGTGACGCCATGAACCCAGGTAACACCCAGCGGCGCGGCGGCGTGCCGCCAGTCGAGCGACCCCACGTCTCCCCCAACCACGTCGTGATCGTCGGGTACGGCATGGCCGGCGCCCGGCTCGCGACCGAGCTGTCCGCCACGCCCGGCGTCGAGGTCACCGTGCTCGGCGCCGAGCCGCACCGGGCCTACAACCGCATCCTGCTGTCCAGCGTCCTGGCCGGAAAGCACGCCGAGGGCGACATCACGCTCACCGAGGCCGCCGGGCACGGGGTGAAGACCCGCACCGGGGTCGCCGTCACCGCGATCGACCGCGCCGCCCGCACCGTCACCCTCGACGACGGCGAGGTGCTCGGCTACGACCACCTGGTGCTGGCCACCGGGTCGCAGGCGATCGTGCCGCCGATCCCGGGCCTGGACGCACCGCACCCGCGCGTCGCCGCCTTCCGCACCCTGGAGGACTGCCGGCGCATCATCGACGCGGCCGAGGGCGCCCGCTCGGCGCTCGTGCTCGGCGGCGGCCTGCTCGGCCTGGAGGCCGCCCGCGGCCTGGCCGGGCGCGGCCTGGCCGTCGAGGTGGTGCACGGCGTCGGCCACCTGATGGAGCGACAGCTCGACCCGGGCGCCAGCGCGGTGCTGGTGCGCACGCTCGCCGAGCACGGCGTGGCGGTGCACCTGGCCTCGTCCGCGACCGGGGTGAGCGCCGACGCCGACGGCGTGACGCTGCGGCTGGACGGCCGCAACCTGCGCGCCGACCTGCTGGTGCTGTCCTGCGGCGTGCGGGCCGACACGGCCCTGGCCCGCGCCGCCGGGCTGCGGGTGGAGCGCGGCATCGTCATCGACGAGCGGCTGCGCACCTCCGACCCGCGCATCTCGGCGATCGGCGACTGCGCGCAGTTCGGCGAGGTCGTCGGCGGCCTGGTCGCGCCCGCCTGGGAGCAGGCGAAGGTGCTGGCCGCCCGCCTGTCCGGAGCCGACCCCGACGCGGTGTACGTGCCGAGCGCGCCGGTGACCCGGCTCAAGGCCTCCGGCATCGACCTGGCCGCCATGGGCACCCTGCAGCCCGATCCGGCCTGCGAGGACGTCAGCTTCGCCGACCCGGCCCGCGGCACGTACGCCCGGCTGCTGATCCGCGACGACCGGCTGGCCGGCGCGGTGATGCTCGGCGACAACCCGAGCGTCGGCCAGGTCATCCAGCTGTTCGACCGGCGCGGCCTGGTGCCACGCGACCGGCGCGCGCTGCTGCTCGGCCGGGCCCTGGGCGGCGGGGAGGCGCCGGTCGCCACGACCACGCCCGCGCTCATGCCCGACAACGCCACCGTGTGCCAGTGCAACACGGTCACCAAGGGCGCGCTGGTGCGCTGCTGGCGCTCCGGCGCCCGCACGATCGACGACGTCGTCGCCCAGACCCGAGCCACCACCGGCTGCGGCAGCTGCAAGGACGCGGTTGACGGCATCGTCGGGTGGCTGTCCACCTCAGACAGTGTGGGGGTGTCCTGATCATGAGCGAACCCATGAAGCGGCTGGTCGTCGCCGGGTACGGCATGGTGGCCCAGCGGTTCCTGGAGGCCTTCGCCGAGCGGGCGGAGCCCGGCTGGTCGGTGACCGTGCTGGCCGAGGAGGACCGCCCCGCCTACGACCGGGTCCGGCTGTCGGCCTGGTTCGACGACTACGACGCCTCCTCCCTGCACCTGGGCGGCGCGCCGGACGGGGTCGCGGTGCGGCTGAACGAGGCCGTCACCGGCGTCGACCGCGACCGCAGGGTGGTGCGCAGCGCCTCCGGCGAGACGCCGTACGACGCGCTGGTGCTGGCCACCGGGTCGCGGGCGTTCGTGCCGCCGATCGCGGGCGCCGACCTGCCCGGCGTGTTCGTGTACCGCACGCTCGACGACCTGGCGGCGCTGCGCGAGTGGGCGACCGCCGACGGCCGGCGGGTCGGCGCGGTGCTGGGCGGCGGCCTGCTCGGCCTGGAGGCCGCGAACGCGCTGCGGATGCTGGGCGTCAGCACGCACGTCGTCGAGTTCGCGCCGCGGCTGATGCCGCTGCAGGTGGACGAGGGCGGCGGCGCGGTGCTGCGGCGGCACATCGAGGCGCTCGGCGTCACCGTGCACACCGGCCGCGCCTGCGCCGGCCTGGAGGGCGACGACGAGGGCGTCACCCGGATGCTGTTCAACGACGGCGGCTCGCTCGACGTCGACGTGGTCGTGGTCGCGGCGGGCATCCGGCCCCGCGACGAGCTGGCCGAGCCGGCCGGGCTGGCCCGCGGGCCGCGCGGCGGCTTCGCGGTCGACGCGACCTGCGCCACCGCCGACCCGGCGGTGTGGGCCATCGGCGAGTGCGCGGCGCTGGCCGTCGACGACGGCGACGGGATCTGCTACGGCCTGGTCGCGCCCGGCTACGCCATGGCCGAGGTGGTCGCCGACCGGCTGACCGGCGGCGACGCGACGATGGCCCGCCCGGACACCTCCACCAAGCTGAAGCTGCTCGGGGTGGACGTGGCCAGCTTCGGCGCACCGTTCACCGAGGGCCTCGACGTGGTCGTCACCGACCAGGTCACCGGCGTGTACGCCAAGCTGCTGCTCACCGACGACGCGCAGACCCTGCTCGGCGGCATCCTGGTCGGCGACGCCTCGGCGTACCCGACGCTGCGGGCCTCGCTCGGCGGGCCGCTGCCCGCGCCGCCGCTGGCGCTGCTGGCCCCGGCCGGCGAGGGCGGGGCCAAGGCCGAGCTGCCCGGCAGCGCGCAGGTCTGCTCCTGCCACGCGGTGACCAAGGACCACATCACCGAGGCCATCGCGGGCGGCTGCACCGACGTGCCCGGCCTGAAGTCCTGCACCAAGGCGGGCACCGGCTGCGGCTCCTGCGTGCCGCTGCTCAAGCAGCTGCTGGCCGCGGGCGGCGTGGTCCAGTCCAAGGCGCTGTGCGAGCACTTCACGTACTCGCGCCAGGAGCTGTTCGACATCATCCGGGTGCGCGGCATCCGGTCCTTCACCGAGCTGGTGAGCGAGTACGGCACCGGCCGCGGCTGCGACATCTGCAAGCCCGCGATCGCGTCGATCCTGGCCACCGTGAACAACGGCTACATCCTCGACGGCGAGGAGGCGGCCCTGCAGGACACCAACGACCACTTCCTCGCCAACATCCAGCGCGACGGGACGTACTCGGTGGTGCCCCGCATCCCCGGCGGTGAGATCACCCCGGAGAAGCTGATCGTCATCGGCGAGGTCGCCCGCGACTTCGGGCTCTACACGAAGATCACCGGCGGGCAGCGCATCGACCTGTTCGGCGCGCGGGTGGAGCAGCTGCCGCAGATCTGGCAGCGGCTGGTCGGCGCCGGGTTCGAGTCGGGGCACGCGTACGGCAAGGCGCTGCGCACGGTGAAGAGCTGCGTCGGCTCCACCTGGTGCCGGTACGGCGTGCAGGACTCGGTCGGGCTGGCCATCGAGCTGGAGCTGCGCTACCGCGGCCTGCGCGCCCCACACAAGATCAAGTCGGCGGTGAGCGGCTGCGCCCGCGAGTGCGCCGAGGCGCGCAGCAAGGACTTCGGCATCATCGCCACCGAGAAGGGCTGGAACCTCTACCTCGCCGGCAACGGCGGCTTCCGGCCCCGGCACGCCGACCTGTTCCTCACCGACGTGTCCACCGAGGAGCTGATCCGCACCATCGACCGGTTCCTCATGTACTACATCCGCACCGCCGACCGGCTCCAGCGCACCGCCACCTGGCTGGAGGCGATGGACGGCGGCCTGGACCACCTGCGCGAGGTCATCGTCGACGACGCGCTGGGGCTGTGCGAGGAGCTCGACGCGCAGATGGCCCGCCATGTCGGGACCTACGCCGACGAGTGGCGGGCCACCCTGGAGGACCCGCAGCGCCTCGCCCGTTTCGTCTCGTTCGTCAACGCGCCGGGCACGCCCGACCCCGACATCACGTTCGAGGTCGAGCGCGGGCAGAAGATCCCTGCCCGCGGCCCGGTGCCGGTAACCCTGGGAGGTGTCTCATGACCGTCGCGACTTTGACCGGGACCTGGACGGCGATCTGCGCCTACGACCGGCTGCAGGCCGAGCGCGGCGTCGCCGCACTGGTGGACGGCGTACAGATCGCGCTCTTCCGGACCTACGACGGCGAGCTGTTCGCCATCGGCAACCGCGACCCGATCGCGGGCGCGCAGGTGATGTCGCGTGGCATCGTCGGCACCCGCGGCGACGCGCCCACCGTCGCCTCTCCGCTGCACAAGCAGGTGTACGACCTGCGTACCGGCGAGTGCCTGGACGTGCCCGGGGTGGCGGTGCCCACCTACCCGGTGCGGATCAGCGGCGACACCGTCGAAGTGGTCGTGGGTACGCCATGAACACCGGTCGTGCGGCGGGACGGGGGACGGTCATGACCGGCTCGGACGGGGGCGTGTCATGAGCGAGCGCGGCGAGGTCATCTGGCGGCTCCGTGGACATGGCACGACCGAGCGCAGCGAGGGCGTGTCATGAGCGAGCTGGCCGGGTTCACCGTCGGCGTGACCGCCGACCGGCGGCGCGACGAGCTGGCCGCGCTGCTGGAGCGGCGCGGTGCCCGGGTCGTGATCGCGCCCGCGCTGCGCATCGTCCCGCTGCACGACGACTCCCAGCTGCGCGAAGCCACCCGCCGCTGCCTCGACACCCCGCCGGACGTGGTGGTGGCCAACACCGGCATCGGCATGCGGGGCTGGCTGGAGGCGGCGGAGGGCTGGGGCCTGGCCGACCCGCTGCGCGCGGTGCTGGCCGAGGCGTACATCGTGGCCCGCGGCCCCAAGGCCCGGGGCGCGGTGCGTGCCGCGGGCCTGCACGACCAGTGGTCGCCCGACTCGGAGAGCTGCGACGAGTGCCTCGCCCACCTGCTCAAACGGGGGGTGGGCGGGCAGGTCGTCGCCGTCCAGCTGCACGGCGACCAGCAGCCGGAGTTCTGCGCCTCGCTGCGCGCGGCGGGCGCCGAGGTCATCGAGGTCCCGGTGTACCGCTGGGCGCCGCCGCTGGACTCCGCGCCCCTGCACCGGCTGGTGGACCTGGTCTCCAACCGGCTGGTGGACGCGATCACCTTCACCTCGGCCCCGGCGGTCGGCGCGCTGCTGGCCGCGGCCGGACCGGGCGGCGACGCGGTCCTGGAGGCGCTGCGCGCCGACGTCGTCGCCGCCTGTGTCGGGCCGGTGACCGCCGCGCCGCTGATCAGGCAGGGCATTCCGGTCATCGCGCCCGCCCGCGCCCGGCTGGGCGCGCTGGTCCGCGCGATCGTCGACGAGCTGCCCCGGCGGGCGGTGACGCTGCGGGTCGCCGAGCACCAGCTGACCCTGCGCGGGCACGCCGCGATGGTGGACGGCGAGCTGAAACCGCTGGCTCCGGCCCCGATGGCGGTGCTGCGGGCGCTGGCGGCGGTGCCCGGGAAGGTGCGATCCCGGGCCTCGCTGCTACCTGCGCTGCCACGTGGCGCGGACGAGCACGCCGTGGAGATGGCCGTGGCGCGGCTGCGCGCCGGGCTGGGCGACCCCGGCTTCGTCCAGACCGTGGTCAAGCGGGGTTACCGGCTGCCGGTGGACTGAAACGGCGCGCCGACGTATGGTCCCCGCGTGATGCGTTTCTGGGGCAAGCTGCTGGCGGCGTCGTTCGGCATGGCGGCGCTGGTCGGGGCCGCCCAGTTCGGTGTCGTGTATGGACTGAACGCGCTGCGCCTGGACCGTGAGTTCTCCAGCGGCGCCGACAACGAGTGGAATCTCCAGCTGACCTGGGTGGCGTGGTTCGCCGCGCTGGCCGTGCTGGCCGGCGCGACGTACGCGGCGAGCCTGGCGGTGCAGCAGACCGGCCGCAGCCGGGTGGGCGCCGGGGTGCGCGCCGTCGGCGGGGTCGGGGCGGCGCTCGGCGCGGCGGCGGCCACCGTGCCGCTGACCCTGCAACCGGCCCGGATCGCGCGGGTCAACGCGTCGTTCGACCCCGAACTGACCGCCGCCATCGCGGTCGGGGCGGGCGTGGTCGCCGGCCTGCTCGTCACGCTGCTGGTGGTGGCGCGCAAGCCGCTCAGCACGAACCTGTGGGTGTGCACCGCGGGGGTGTGGCTGCTGGCCGCGGCGTCGTTCCTGGACAGTGCGCAGTTCGGCCGCAACCGCGACGCGCTCGCCGAGTACTACGACCCGATGCGGCTGGGCGTGCTCGACCTGAGCTCGCTGGAGCCGATCCCGCGGGCCACCTTCAGCATGCCGGTGCTCGCCCTGGTGGCGGCGCTGGCCTGCGGCCTGGCGGCCCGGCACCGCGGCCGGTCGCGGCTGTGGATCGCGCTGTCCGGCGCGGTCGGGCCGCTGCTGGTCGCGATGGCGTACGTCATCGGCGGCCCCGGCATCTCCCGCGCGCTCACCGACCAGGCGGACGCCTACCTCGGCGCGATGATCGCGGTGGTCGTCGGCCTCGTCGTCTCCTCCGTCATCGCCCTGGCCCCCCGCCGCCCCGGCGTCCTCTGACCCGCCCCGCGCGGGCCATGATCGTCCGACTTGCCCGGCACCTGTGCGTATCTTGACCGCTCATACGCCCATGTGCCAGGCAAGTCGGGTGATCTAGGGGGTCAGGCCAGGGGCAGGTAGACCTTGCCGCCGGAGGCGAGGAACTCGGCGGACTTGTCGGCCATGCCCTGCGCGGCGTACTCCTTCAGCTCCTGGCTGATGCGCATGGAGCAGAACTTCGGGCCGCACATGGAGCAGAAGTGGGCCGTCTTGGCGGCGGGGGCGGGCAGTGTCTGGTCGTGATAGGAGCGCGCGGTGTCCGGGTCCAGCGACAGGTTGAACTGGTCCTCCCAGCGGAACTCGAAGCGCGCCTTGGACAGCGCGTCGTCCCACGCCTGCGCGCCCGGGTGACCCTTGGCCAGGTCGGCGGCGTGCGCCGCGATCTTGTACGCGATCACGCCGGCCTTCACGTCGTCGCGGTCCGGCAGGCCCAGATGCTCCTTGGGCGTGACGTAGCACAGCATCGCGGTGCCGTACATGGCGATCATCGCGGCGCCGATGGCACTGGTGATGTGGTCGTACGCGGGCGCGATGTCGGTGGTCAGCGGGCCGAGCGTGTAGAAGGGCGCCTCGTGGCACACCTCCTGCTGCAGGTCGACGTTCTCCTTGATCTTGTGCATGGGCACGTGCCCCGGGCCCTCGATCATCACCTGCACGTCGTGCCGCCACGCGATCTCGGTCAGCTCGCCGAGCGTACGCAGCTCGCCGAACTGCGCCTCGTCGTTGGCGTCCGCGATCGAGCCGGGCCGCAGCCCGTCACCCAGCGAGAAGGTGATGTCGTACCGGGCGAAGATCTCGCAGAGCTCCGCGAAGTTGGTGTAGAGGAAGTTCTCCTGGTGCTTGGCCAGGCACCAGGCCGCCATGATGGAGCCGCCGCGCGAGACGATGCCGGTGACCCGGTTCGCGGCCAGCGGCACGTAGCGCAGCAGCACCCCGGCGTGCACGGTCATGTAGTCCACGCCCTGCTCGGCCTGCTCGATGATGGTCTCGCGGTAGATCTCCCAGGTCAGCTTGAGCGGGTCGCCCTTCACCTTCTCCAGCGCCTGGTAGATCGGCACGGTGCCGATCGGCACCGCCGAGTTGCGCACGATCGCCTCGCGGGTCTCGTGGATGCGCGGCCCGGTGGACAGGTCCATCACCGTGTCGGCGCCCCAGCGGGTGGCCCAGGTCAGCTTCTCCACCTCCTCCGCGACGTCGGAGGTGACCGCCGAGGTGCCGATGTTGGCGTTGACCTTCACCAGGAACGCCTTGCCGATGATCATCGGCTCGATCTCGGGGTGGTTGACGTTGGCGGGCAGCACGGCCCGGCCCGCCGCGATCTCCTCGCGCACCAGCTCGGGGCTGACGCCCTCGCGCAGGGCCACGTACTCCATCTCCGGGGTGACGATCCCGGCGCGGGCGCACCCGAGCTGGGTCACCGGCGCGCCGTGCACCCGGCGGTCCTCGACCCAGTTGCGGCGCGGCAGGTCGTCGAAGACCCCCGGGCCGGATGTGTCGTAGAGCCGGACCGGGGTGCTGCCGTCGGTCAGGTCGACCTCCGCGAACGGCACCTGGATGTCGGGACGGGATCCCGGCACGTAGACCTTGCGCCTCATGCTGCCTCCTTCTGCTACAGGCGGGGAAAATGGTTCAGCGGTCCGGCTCCGCTGCCGAGCCGCCAGTCCTGTGCCGCCAGCAACGCCGAGCGGACATACCGGTTCGCGTACGCGATCGAGTCGTCGACCGGGTAGCCGTGGGCCAGCCGGGCCGCGATCGCCGCCGAGAACGTGCAGCCCGTGCCGTGGTTGTTCGGCGTCTCCACCCGCGACGAGCGCAGGAACCGCGCCCCGCTGGCGGTCCACACGGCGTCGACGACCTCCGGGCCGCCCAGGTCGCCCCCGGTCACCACCACGCACTGCGGCCCGTGCGAGGCGATCTGCGCCGCCGCGCCCGCCATGTCCGCCGGGGTGCTCACCTGCCAGCCGAGCAGCGCCGACGCCTCCTCGACGTTCGGCGTCACCACCATGGCGTACGGCAGCAGCCGCTCGATCGCCGAGACCACGCCCAGGCGCCGCCCCGTCGACGCGGTCAGCACCGGGTCCAGCACCATCTTCGGCAGCTCGCCGTTGCGGGCCTTGGCCCGGATCGTCGCCGCGATCTCGCCGCTGGCGACCATGCCGACCTTCACCGCCGACACGGGCATGTCCTCCAGCACCGCGCCGAGCTGCGCCGCGACCACGGTCGCCGGCATCGGGTGCACGTCCGTGATCGTCTTGGTGTTCTGCGAGGTCACCGCGGTGATCACGCTCGCGCCGTAGCAGTCCAGCGCGGCGAACGTCTTCAGATCGGCCTGGATGCCGGCCCCTCCGCTGCTGTCGGAGCCGGCGATGGTCAGCACGAGGTGAGGGGTCATGCCGTCGCCTCCGTCAGCTCGGTGGCGGCACGGCGACTGCGCGCCTCGGGCCTGCTTCGCCCGTCGGCGGCAGGGCCGGCGGGCCATTCGGTTCGGTCACTGCGTTCGCTCATGCGATCACTGTCCCGCCGTCGCCGGGGAGGGTGTCGCACACGCCGTCCCACCCGGCGCGCAGCCGGGCGTACGCCTGCGCCGGGTCGGCGGCCCGCATGACCGCGCCCATCACGGCGATCCCGGCCGCACCGCTCTCGCGGCACGCGGCCGCGTGCTCCGGCCGCTCGACCCCGCCGAGCGCGAGCACCGGCCGGGCCGCGCGGGCGCACAGCCGCCGCAGCCCGGCCGGCTCCAGCGCCGGGCCGTAGCCGGGCTTGCTGCGGCTGGGGAAGACCGGCGACACGGTCGCGTAGTCCTCGATGGACAGCCGGGCCAGCTCGTGCGCGTCGTGGCACGAGCGGCCGAGCAGGCGGGGGCGGCCGAGCGGAGCGATGGCACCGGCCCGCAGGTGCAGCGCCTCACCGTCCAGAGTGTCCTGTCCGGCCACGATGAGCAGGCCGCCGAACGGCTTCAACAGCTCGCGCAGCGCCACGGCCAGCCGCATCCGCTGGGTACGTGGGAGATCCTTCTCCCGCAGCAGCACGGTGCGCGCGCCACCGGCCACGGCCGCGGCGATGACGTCCACCAGCGGGCGCGACGTCTGGCTGCGGTCGGTCACCACGACCACCCCGGTCACCATGCCCGTCACCACCCCGGTCACCACGTCGCGAGCCCGTCCGCCGGCGTCGAGGCGAGCGCGTGGTGGCGGACCGGGATGCGGCCGGCCTGCGCGGCGAGGCGGCCCGCGAGCACCGCGTGCCGCATCGCGGTCGCCATCGCGACCGGGTCGGCGGCCCGGGTCACCGCGCTGGCCAGCAGCACCGCGTCGCAGCCCAGCTCCATGGCGAGGGCGGCGTCGCTGGCGGTGCCGATGCCGGCGTCGAGGATGACGGGGCAGCGCACCGCCTCGCGGATGAGCCGGATGTGGTGCGGGTTGGACACGCCGAGCCCCGAGCCGATCGGCGAGCCCGCGGGCATCACCGCGGCGCAGCCCAGGTCGGCCAGGCGGCGCGCCAGCACGGGATCGTCGGTGGTGTACGGCAGCACGGTGAACCCGTCCCCCACCAGCCGTTCGGCCGCCCGCAGCAGCTCCACCGCGTCCGGAAGCAGCGTGCGGTCGTCGCCGATCACCTCCAGCTTGATCCAGTCGGTCTCGAAGGCGTCCCGGGCCAGGTGCGCGGTGCGCACCGCGTCGGTGGCGGTGTAGCAGCCGGCCGTGTTGGGCAGCAGCCGCACACCGCAGCGCTCCAGCACGTCGAGCAGCCCGGCGTGGGCGCTCGGGTCGACGCGCCGCAGCGCGACGGTGACCAGCTCGGTGCCGCCCGCCAGCAGCGCCTGCTCCAACGCGTGCAGGCTGCTCGCGCCGCCGGTGCCCAGGATGAGCCGGGAGCCGAACTCGACCCCGCCCAACAGGAACCTGTCGTCCATGCCGGTCAGCCGCCCTGCGCCGCGGTGAGCACCTCGACCCGGTCGCCGTCGGCCAGGTGGTGCTCGGGCCACTCGGCGCGGCGCACCACCTCGCCGTTGACCGCGACGGCGACGCCGCGGCGCGGCACCGCGAGCCCGGCCAGCAGCTCGGCCACGGTCCCGCCCCGCTCGGCGGGACGCGGGACGTCGTTCACCAGAATTGTGATCATCAGGCACCTCCGGCGGTGGGTCGTTGCGGCGTGAAGGGTTCCCAGAGCAGGGGCAGCGCACGGCCCTCGACCAGATCGGCCACGGCCTGCGCGGTGTACGGGGCGGCCAGCACGCCGTGCCGGTAGTGCCCGGTGGCCACCAGCAGGTCCTTCGCCAGGCGGCCCACGATCGGGCCGTTGTCGGCGGTGCCGGGGCGCTGCCCCACGGACACCTCGACCAGCGCGTGCTCGGCCAGCTCGGGCACCAGGTCGGTCGCGGCGCGCAGCAGGTCGCGGACGCCGCCCGCGGTGGCGTGGCCGTCGGCCCGCTCCTCGACCGTCGCCCCGACCAGCACCTCGCCGTCGCGGCGGGGCACCAGGTAGACGGCTCGGCCGTCGGCGTACCCCCGGATGACGTGCCGCGGCGCCGCCTGGCCGCGCAGGCGCAGGATCGCACCCTGCACGGGCCGCACCGGCAGCCCGGCCAGCGCGGCGCTCGCGCAGCCCGCGGCCAGCACCACGATGCCGTCCAGATCGGACAGCGAGCGCACCGCCTCGCGGCGGATCGGCACCAGCTCGCGCAGCGCGGCCACCACCCGGCGCGGGTCGACCTGGTGGTCGGACTCGACCAGCACGCCCCGGGCGCGCGGGTGCAGCAGCGGTTCGAGCTCGCGCAGCCGGTCGCCGTCCAGGGCGATCACCTCCGCGCCCAGCGCGCGCTGGTGCGTCCACAACCGGCGCAGCTCGGCCAGGTCGTCGGCGGTCAGCCCCACCTGCAGCGTGCCCTCGGTGCGGTGGCCCAGCTCCCGGCCGCTCGCGGCACTCAGCTCGGCGGCGTACGCGGGCCAGCGCCGCGCGCACTCCAGCAGCAGCTCGGTCAGCTCGCGCTCGCCGAAGTAGGACTCCCCCACCGGGGCGAGCATGCCCGCGGCGACGTGCGAGGCGCCACGGCCGGGAGCGGGGTCGTAGACGGTGACGTCGTGGCCGCGCCGGGCGCACTCCCAGGCGATGCTGAGCCCGATGATGCCGCCGCCTACGACGGACACGGAATGCGGTGCGGCCACCGCGGCCTCCTCCCTGCGCCGGCATTACCCGGATCAGGTTCTACGGTCGGGAGCGAGAATCAGCTCCCCTCTCAGCCTGGTTCACCAGGCTCCCGTGGGGTTCTTTTCAGTGTGGTGCACGTGTTACTTGTGTGTTGCCGTCCGTGACGGCTGTCGGCAGCGTAACCCCGCATGCACCGTCGGGCAACCCGTTGCGCCCCGCCGCGATCCTCACCACATTTCACTCACGCGACCGCGGGACCTCGCCGTGATGCCGCAGTTTCCGGGAAAGTGTCGCTTCCGGACTCGCGATGACCGCAGTTCCCCTGAACCTGCCGCCCGGCGTGTAGCCGGCGGGGCGGTCAGGCGGCGACGGTGGCGAGCAGGTCGGCGACGGCGCGGGCCGGGTCGGCGGCGTCGGAGACCGCGCCGATGACCGCGACCCCGTGCGCTCCGGCGGCGAGCAGCTCCGGCACGCGCGCCACGGTCACCCCGCCGATCGCGATGATCGGGGTCCCGGCGCACTGCCGGGCCACCGCGCGCAGGCCCTCCGGGCCGATCGACACGGGCAGACCATCCTTCGTGGACGTCGCGTAGCAGGGGCCGACGCCCAGGTAGTCGGCGCCGTCACCGACCGCGCGCAGGGCGGTGGCGGGCAGCCGCGAGGTCGCGCCGAGCACCGCGGCCGGGCCGAGCAGCCGCCGCGCCGCGGTCACCGGCAGGTCGTCCGCGCCGACGTGGCCGCCGCTGGCGCCGGTCGCGAGCGCCACGTGCAGCCGGTCGTTGACCAGCACCGGGACCCCCGCCGGGCGGCACAGCGCCACGATCTGGTTGGCCAGCTCGTACGCCATCCGGTCGGTCCAGTCGTCGGCGGGCCGGAACTGGATCACGAGATCCGGTGTGGCGACGCTCAACGCCGCCCGCACGATCGCGATCGGGTCCCGGCCGGGCCGGCTGTCGGTGATCAGATGGAGTCTCCCCAGCGCCATGCCCTCACCCTATCGATTCTCATCGGTGAATGGGTACGGGCCCTCCGTGACAGGCGGCGTCTACATCGCCTCATCCAGATCGCTGATTCTGTGAAAAGTGTTTACAGTTAGCTTCGAACGGTATGAGACTCCGCCTCGCCCTCACCGCCCTCATCCTGGGCGGCACCGCGATCGCCGCTGTCACACCGGCGGCCGCCGCACCCGCACCCGTTCCCGAGGGCGCCGCCGCGGCGGCCGCCGGATACGTCAAGGTCGGCTACTTCGTCCAGTGGGGCATCTACCGCCGCAACTTCCTGGTCAAGAACCTGCACACGTCCGGGATGGCCGCGAAGCTGACGCACATCAACTACGCCTTCGGCAACGTCGGCCCGGACGGGCGCTGCTTCGAGGCGAACGAGGCCGGCGTCGGTGACGCCTGGGCCGACTACCAGAAGCGCTTCAAGTCGGGCGAGTCGGTCGACGGGGTCGGCGACGTGGTGAGCCAGCCGCTGGCCGGCAACTTCAACCAGCTGCGCAAGCTCAAGGCGATGTATCCGCACCTGCGGATCCACCTGTCCCTGGGCGGCTGGACCTGGTCGAGGTACTTCTCCGACGCCGCGCTCACCCCGGCCTCCCGCCAGACGATGGTCGCCAGCTGCATCGACCTCTACCTCAAGGGCAACCTGCCCTTCATCGGCACCTCGCCGCACGGCGGCACCGGCAGCGCCTTCGGCGTCTTCGACGGGTTCGACCTGGACTGGGAGTGGCCCGCCTCCGCGGGTGAGGTCGGCAACGTCGTGCGCCCCGAGGACAAGCAGAACTACACCCTGCTGGCCGCCGAGTTCCGCCGCCAGCTCGACGCGTACGGCGCGCAGGTCGGCCGGTACTACTCGCTCACCGCGTTCCTGCCCGCCGACCCGGCGAAGATCAACGCCGGCATCGAGACCGCGGCGCTCTTCTCGCACCTCGACTTCGCCACGGTGCAGGGGTACGACCTGGTCGGCGCGTGGGACCCGGTCACCGGCCACCAGGCCAACCTCTACTCCACCGCGCAGTCGCCGTTCAGCGTGGACCTGGCCGTGGACACGTACCGCGCCCAGGGTGCGCCCGCCAACAAGATCGTCGTCGGCATCCCGTACTACGGCCGCGGCTGGGCCGGCGCCGCCAGCGCGAACACCGGCCTCTACCAGCCCGCGAGCGGCCCCGCCCGCGGCACCTACGAGGACGGCGTCGACGACTACAAGAAGGTCATCGCCAAGCAGGGCACCGTCTACTACGACCCGGTCGCCGGGGCCGCCTGGAAGTTCGGCGGCGGCGCCTTCTGGTCCTACGACACCCCGCAGGTCATCGCCCAGAAGACGGCCTACGTCAAAGCCAACGGCCTGGGCGGCACCATGGCCTGGTCCCTCGACGGCGACACCCCCGCCGGCGACCTCACCTCAGCGATCCACACCGGCCTGAACTGACCACCCCGCCCTAGATCGCGTCGATCTTGCACGAACTGTTGGGGATATGCCCGGAAGGGGCGTGTCGTCCCCACAGTACGCGCAAGATCGGCGCGATCCTGGTCAGCGGACGTTCCAGACCGGGGCGGGGGTTTCGAGGACCTCGCCGTCGGACTGGAACAGCAGGAAGCGGTCGAAGGAGCGGGTGAACCAGCGGTCGTGGGTCACCGCGACCACCGTGCCCTCGAAGCTGAGCAGGCCCTGTTCGAGGGCTTCGGCGCTGGCGAGGTCGAGGTTGTCGGTGGGCTCGTCGAGCAGGAGCAGGGTGACGCCGCTGAGCTCCAGCAGGAGCACCAGGAAACGGGCCTGCTGGCCCCCGGAGAGCGTGCCGAAGCGCTGCTCGGCCTGCTTGGCCAGCTCGTAGCGGTCGAGGACCTTGTACGCCGCCTCGCGGGCCAGCGAGGGGCGGTGGGTGTCGCCGCGCCACAGGATGTCGATCAGCTCGCGGCCGGCCAGGTCGGGGCGGTCGTGGGTCTGCGAGAAATGGCCGGGCACGACGCGGGCGCCCAGGCGCGCCACTCCGGTGTGCCTGACGTGGGCGTGCACGGCGCCGTCGGCCGAGCGGCCCGCGTCCTCGCCGCTGTGCGCCTGCTGCGCGAGCAGCCGCAGGAAGTGGCTCTTGCCGGTGCCGTTGGCGCCGAGCACCGCCAGGCGGTCGCCGTACCAGAGCTCCAGGTCGAACGGGAAGGTGAGGTTCTCCAGTTCGAGCTGCTCGCAGATCACGGCGCGCTTGCCGGTGCGGGAACCCGCCAGGCGCATCTGGATCTGCTGGTCCTTCGGCGGCAGCGGCGGCGGGCCGGCCTCCTCGAACTTGCGCAGCCGGGTCTGCGCGGCCTGGTAGCGCGAGGCCAGGCCGTCGTTGTACGCCGCCTTCTGCTTGTACATCAGCATCAGCGCGCGCAGCTTCTCGTGCTCCTCGTCCCAGCGGCGGCGGCGCTCCTCCATGCTGTCGTGCCGGGCCACCCGGGCCTCGTGCCACGACGCGAACGAGCCGACGTGCGTCCAGGCGCTGCCGCCCTCGACCGCGACCACCCGGTCGGCGGTCTGGTTGAGCAGCTCCCGATCGTGCGAGACGTAGAGCACGGACTTCTTCGACTCGCGCAGCCGCTGCTCCAGCCAGCGTTTGGCGGGCACGTCGAGGAAGTTGTCCGGCTCGTCGAGCAGCAGCACCTCGTCGGTGCCGCGCAGCAGCAGCTCCAGGGCGAAGCGCTTCTGCTGCCCGCCGGACAGGGTGCGCACCGGGCGGTCCCGGCAGGCGTCCCAGGACAGCTCCAGGATCAGCGTGGACACGGTGTCGAAGAGCACCTCGGCCTCATAGCCGCCGGCCTCGCCGTACGCCGACAGCGCCTCGGCGTAGCGCAGCTGGGCCTGCTGGGCTGAGCTGCTCAGCCGGCCGCGGGCCTCCGCCTCGCGCATCGCCTGCTCGGCCTTGACCAGGCGTGACCCGGCCGCCTGCAACCGCGGCTCGACGAGCGAGAACGCCATCTCGGCCAGGGTCAGCTCGCTGCCGCCCGGCGCGCCGGTCGCGGCCGACGAGCCGAGCATGCCGATGAACTGGCGCATCACGCCCAGCCCGCCGGAGCGCGCGACGGCGCCGACGGTCACCGGCAGGTCGCCGGAGACCATCCGCAGCAACGTCGTCTTGCCCGCGCCGTTCGGCCCGACCAGCGCGACCTTCGCCCCCTCGCCGACCCGGAACGAGACGTCGGAGAACAGTTCGCGCCCGTCGGGCAGGCTGAAGGCGACACCGGCCACATCCACGTATCCCACGCCGGAATACTGCCTGATCAGGCGGGCTCGGGGCGAGTCACTTTCAGCACCCGGAAGCCCGACCCGCTGGCGTGCCGCTCGGTCGGCCAGCCCTGCTCGGCCAGCCACTGCTGCAGCGAGTCCGCGCCCTTGTGCTTGGCCACCACCAGCCACGCCGTGCCGCCCGGCGTGAGCCGCGGCAGCCAGCGCAGCAGCAGCGCATGCAGCTCCTCCTTGCCGATGCGGATCGGCGGGTTGGACCAGATCTGCGTGAACACGACATCGCCCGGCACGCCGTCCGGATCGGCCACCCGCACCCGGTCCGCCACCTGCAACCGCTTCGCGTTCTCGGCGGTCAGCTCGCGGGCGCGGGCGTTGACGTCGACCGCCCACACCTGCGTGCCCGGCGACCGCGTGGCCAGCACCATGCTGATCGGCCCGTAGCCGCAGCCCAGGTCCAGCAGGCTGCCGGCGCTGTCCGCCGCGGGCAGCTCGGCCTTCTTGAGCAGCACCGTGGTGCCGGGGTCGAGGCGGGTGGCGGAGAAGACGCCACCGGCCGCCGCCAGCTCGTAATCACGCCCCCCGATGGTGAAGACGACCTCGCGCGGGCGCGCCGACGCGCCCGGCTCCGCAGTGAAATAGTGCTCGCCCACCCGCACATTCTCCCCCGAACGGTCGGACTCGACCGCCGCAGGGTTATTGGCGACTGTGTCGTCCATTACGCTGTGCGACATGGCTCACGGCTACGGCGCTGGTTCGGGGGACTGGCCGCCACCTTCCCGTCGTGACCCGCGCGACCTCGATACGCCCGGTCCCCGTGCACCAGGGGACACGGGTGCCGGTCGGCACGGGTCACCACGCGACAGTGCCCATGACTCTGAGTCACCAAGCCGCACCGGATCGCCAGGCGGAGGCCGCCGGCGGGCCCCCGAGCCGCCGCAGCACCCGGCGCCGGACCGCTTCAACGGCTTCGTGGAGCGCAAACCCCCGAGCGAGCCCCCGGGCGGCATGCCCGGCCGCGCCGCCGGGCGACCGGCCGCACCGCCGCCGCAGACCCCGCGCACCGGCGGTCGCGGCGCCATCCCGGGCGGTCCGCCCGGCCCGCCCGCGTCGCCGCTGGCCTACGACCCGCGCCGTGCCGCCGAGCCGCGGTTCGCCCCGCCCACCCGCCGCGGTCCCGCGCCCGGTGAGCCGCCCGGCGCCCGCAACGGCGCGCTGGCCCGCCCGCGCGGCGTCGAGGACCCGCCGCCGTCCGCGCACCGCGGCGCCCCGCCCGGCACGCCCGCGGCACCGCCCCGGCGCAACGTCACCGAGCCCCGCCAGCGATCCGCCCCGCCCGCCACGCCGGTCTCCCCCGGTCTCGGCGCGCCCGGCCGCCCCGGCGGGATGCCGCGCGCGGTCCCCGCGAACCCGGGCGCACCCGTCCGCGTCGTGCCCCCGCCGCCGACCCGCCCGACGGTGACCCCGCCGCCGGTGCCGCCGCGGCAGACCGGCCCGCGCCCGGCCGCCGCGGCGGGTGGCCTGGCCGCCGCCGGCCTGCAGCGGCTGGCGGTCAACCCGAACATGTCCAGCCGGTGGAAGAAGGCGCTGAGCGTGCTCGGCGTCGTCGCGGTGCTGGGCGTCTGCGCGGTCGGCTCGTTCCTCATGGTGCTGGACGAGAAGAAGGGCAACCAGGCGCAGGCCAACAGCTCGCCGCCGCCGACGGCCACCCCGGTCGACATCACCTCGCGCGAGGTGGACCCGAAGCCGCTCACCGCCGCTGAGGTCTTCCCCGGCACGCAGATCGTCATCGACCCGAACAAGCCCACCGAGGTCTACACCGTCATCAAGCCGCAGGTGCTCACCGACTGCCGGGCGGCGGCCAGCGGCGAGATCACCAAGCTGATCACGAAACTGGGCTGCAGCCAGGTCGTCCGCGGCACCATGAAGTCCCCCAACGGGGCGTACCTGGTCACCGGCGGCATCGTGAACCTGGACACGGTCGCGAACGCCGAGCAGGCGTACGAGGCGATCAAGCCGATCGTCGACGACGGCAAGGGCCGGTTCCTCGGCTACGCGCCCGACCGGCAGGCCAAGAAGAGCATCACCAAGCCGCTCGCCCTCGCCTCCACCCACGCGGGCTGGAACATCAAGGGCCACTACCTGGTCTACTGCGTGATCGCCCGGTCCGACGGCGAGGAGATCGCGGTCGGCGACCCGTTCGCCAAGCAGATCCTCTACGACGTCATCGAGTTCTACCTGCGGGGCAGGGTGCTCGAAGACCGCGCCACCGACCCGATCGCCAGCGCCTCCCCCGCCCCCGCCGCCAGCTAGGAAGGAAGGAAGGGCACCTTCTTAACGCCATGCGTTGTAGAAGGTGCCCTTCTTAACGTGCTCGCCCTTCGTGGGCTCCTGCCTGGTCAGCCCTCGCGCGCCGCGCGGGCCAGCCCGGCCGGTACGCCACGCAGGTTGCGGGTCTGCTCGGCGCGGGCGGCGAACTCCGCCTCGTCCGGGTAACCGACCTCGACCAGGTTCAGCCCGTGCGGCGGCGCCACCACGACCTCGCTGGAGCGCTCGTGGCGCGTCAGCAGCGACGCCGGCCAGTCCGGCTCCCGCCGGCCGTCCCCCACCGTCACCATCGCCCCGACGAGGCTGCGCACCATCGCCTGGCAGAACGCGTCGGCCTGCACCGTGGCGACCAGCACCCCGTCGGGCTCGCGCCGCCATGACATCGCCGTGATGTGCCGGATGGTCGTCGCGTGCTCCTTGCGCTTGCAGAACGCCGCGAAGTCATGCTCGCCGCACAGCCCCGCCGCGGCGGCGTTGAGCCGGTCCAGGTCGAGCGGGCGCACCCAGTGCAGGGTGTCGTGGCGCCGCAGCGGGTCCGGCCCCGGCGCGGCGTCGCAGACGCGGTACTCGTAGCGCCGCCACAGGGCCGAGAAACGGGCGTCGAAGGACTCCGGGACCTCCCGCGCCCGCCAGACGCGTACGTCGCCCGGCAGCAGCCCCGCCAGGCGGCGTACCAGGGTCGGCGCGAGCGCCTGCCAGCGCTCCTGCGGCACGTCGACGTGGCACACCTGCCCGACCGCGTGCACGCCCGCGTCGGTGCGCCCGGCCACGGTCAGCCCGGCCGGGTTGCCCCCCCCGAAGACCCGCTCCAGCTCCGCCAGCAGCACCCCGGCGACGGTGCGGCGGCCGGGCTGCGCGGCCCAGCCGGAGAAGTCGGTGCCGTCGTACCCGACGTCCAGGCGTACCCGGATCATCTGCATCTGTCCACTGCTCCCTGAAGACGGAGAAGCTCCCCTCCCGGCTGCGCGAGCAGCGGGAGAGGAGCTTCGACCGGTGAGAATCAGGCCTTGTCCGCGGCCTCGTCGGCCTCGGCCTCGCCCGACAGGACGGCGACCTTGTCCTCCTGCGCGGCCTTCTTGGCCTGGGCCTTGGCAGCCTTCGCCGGCGCCTCGGGCGCCGCCACCTCGAGCTCCTCGACCAGCTCGATGATCGCCATCGGAGCGGCGTCACCCTTGCGCGGGCCGGTCTTCACGATGCGGGTGTAGCCACCGTTGCGGTTCGCGAAGCGCGGGGCGATCTGCTCGAAGAGGGCCACGAACGTGTCCTTCTCGCTGATCGTCTTGCGGACCTCGCGGCGAGCCGCCAGGTCGTCCCGCTTGGCCTTGGTGATGAGCCGCTCGGCCAGCGGGCGCAGCCGCTTGGCCTTGGTCTCGGTGGTGGTGATGCGGCCGTGCTTGAACAGCGACGTGGCCAGGTTGGCCAGGATCAGCTGCTCGTGCGCGGGGCTGCCCCCGAGGCGGGGACCCTTGGTGGGCGTGGGCATTGGTGCTCCTAGTTGTCTTACCGAGCTGCCGAGGCAGGTTCGGTTACAGCTGCTCGGTCTCGCGGTAGTCGTCAGTGTCGTAGTCGGCGTCGCCGTAGGAGTCCACGACATGCGCCGGGTCGAAGTTCGGAGCCGAGTCCTTCAGCCCCAGACCCATCCCGGCGAGCTTCATCTTCACCTCGTCGATGGACTTCTGCCCGAAGTTGCGGATGTCGAGCAGGTCCGCCTCGGTGCGCCCGATGAGCTCACCGACGGAGTTGATGCCCTCGCGCTTGAGGCAGTTGTACGAGCGGACGGTCAGGTCCAGCTCCTCGATCGGCAGCGCCAGGTCGGCAGCGAGCTGCGCGTCCTGCGGCGACGGGCCGATGTCGATGCCCTCGGCGGTCTCGTCCAGCTCGCGGCAGAGGCCGAACAGCTCCACCAGGGTGGAACCGGCCGACGCCAGCGCGGTCCGCGGCGAGATCGACGACTTCGACTCGACGTCGATGATCAGACGGTCGAAGTCCGTGCGCTGCTCGACACGGGTCGCCTCGACGCGGTACGTCACCTTGAGCACCGGCGAGTAGATCGAGTCGACCGGGATCCGGCCGATCTCGGCACCGGCGTTCTTGTTCTGCGCCGCGGTGACGTAGCCCCGGCCCCGCTCGACGGTCAGCTCCATGTCGAGCCGGCCCTTGCCGTTCAGGGTCGCGAGCTTCAGGTCCGGGTTGTGCACGGAGACACCGGCCGGGGGCTGGATGTCACCGGCGGTCACGTCGCCAGGGCCCTGCTTGCGCAGGTACATGCTGACCGGCTCGTCGTGCTCCGACGAGACGCACAGGTCCTTGACGTTCATGACCAGCTCGACCACGTCCTCCTTGACACCGGGGATCGTGGTGAACTCGTGCAGCACACCGTCGATCTTGATGCTGGTGACGGCCGCGCCCGGGATCGAGCTGAGCAGCGTACGACGCAGCGAGTTGCCGAGGGTGTAGCCGAACCCGGGCTCGAGCGGCTCGATGGTGAACCGGGAGCGGGTCTCGTTGATCGACTCTTCGGTCAGAGTCGGCCGCTGAGAGATAAGCACAGGTGAACTCCTATACGTAGGGCGCCCACTATTTGACGCCACGCGTAATGGCGGCCGGTACGGCATGACGCCGTACCGGCCAGAGCACTACTACTTGGAGTAGAGCTCGACGATCAGCTGCTCCTGGACCTGGGTGTCGATCACCTGACGGGCCGGGAGCGAGTGAACGAGAACCTTGAACTGGCTGGGGATGACCTCCAGCCACGCCGGAACCGAGCGGGAGCCGGCCTCGGCCTGCGCGACCACGAACGGGGTCAGCTGGCGGGACTTGTCCCGCACCTCGACGATGTCGTGCTCGGTGACGCGGTACGACGGGATGTCGACCTTCTTGCCGTTCACCAGGAAGTGACCGTGCTTCACGACCTGACGGGCGTGGTCACGGGACTTGGCCAGGCCGGCCCGGTAGACGACGTTGTCCAGGCGAGACTCGAGGATCTGCAGCAGAACCTCACCCGTCTTGCCGGACTTGCGGTTGGCCTCTTCGTAGTAGCCGCGGAACTGCTTCTCCAGCACGCCGTAGATGCGGCGGGCCTTCTGCTTCTCACGAAGCTGCAGCAGGTACTCGGACTCCTTGGTGCGACCGCGGCCGTGCTGGCCGGGCGGGAAGGGGCGCGACTCGAACGGGCACTTCGGCCCATCGCACTTGCTGCCCTTGAGGAACAGCTTGACCTTCTCGCGACGGCAACGGCGGCAGTCGGCGCCGGTGTAACGAGCCATGTTTCTCTATCTCCCCTTAGACCCGGCGACGCTTGGGCGGACGGCATCCGTTGTGCGGCTGCGGCGTGACGTCGGAGATCTGCCCGACCTCGAGACCCGCGGCGGTCAGCGAACGGATGGCGGTCTCACGGCCAGAGCCCGGACCCTTGACGAACACGTCGACCTTGCGCATGCCGTGCTCCATCGCCCGGCGAGCGGCGGCCTCGGCGGCCAGCTGCGCGGCGAACGGGGTCGACTTGCGCGAGCCCTTGAAGCCGACCTGGCCGGCGGAGGCCCACGAGATCACAGCACCGGTCGGGTCCGTGATGGACACGATGGTGTTGTTGAACGTGCTCTTGATGTGCGCCTGCCCGTGGGAGACGTTCTTGCGTTCCTTACGCCGGACCTTCTTGACGGCGGCCCCAGCGCGTGCCTTGGGTGGCATATCTTTATGCGCTCCTTCTCGATGCGGTTGCTACGGCCCTGGCTTACTTCTTGCCGGGCTTCTTCTTGCCGGCCACGGTGCGCTTCGGGCCCTTGCGGGTACGAGCGTTCGTGCGGGTGCGCTGCCCACGGACAGGCAGGCCCTTGCGGTGCCGGATGCCCTCGTAGCAACCGATCTCCACCTTGCGGCGGATGTCAGCGGCGACCTCGCGGCGCAGGTCGCCTTCAACCTTGAAGTTCGCTTCGATGTAGTCACGAAGCTGGACGACCTCTTCGTCGGTGAGGTCCTTGGCCCGCTTGTTCGGGTCGATGCCCGTAGCGGAGCACAGCTCAACCGACCGGGTGCGGCCGATGCCGTAGATGTAGGTGAGCGCGATCTCCAGCCGCTTTTCGCGGGGAAGATCGACGCCGACGAGACGTGCCATTGCGGGCTGCTCCTCGTTGTTCGCGGAGGTCTGCGCCCGATCCATCCCCCACCTGCCCGGGTGGGGCCCCGGCCTCCGACCGGGGGTTGATCCGCAGAGCTGTCCGACGAGTCGGAGCGTTCCCGCGGCTGGAACGAGCTATTGCTGGTGGTGCTGCAACTGCCTCAGGCAGGGTCGGGAGCTGGAATCAGCCCTGACGCTGCTTGTGGCGCGGGTCGTCACAAATGATCATGACGCGACCGTGCCGACGGATCACGCGGCACTTGTTGCAGATCTTCTTGACACTCGGCTTGACCTTCACGGCTCGCCTTTGCTGCTATTCCCAACCCGCACGGCGGCGGGCCAGGGAAAGACGGACAGAGACTCACCCCGGTGAGTCAGTTACTTGTAGCGGTAGACGATCCGGCCACGAGTGAGGTCGTACGGCGAGAGCTCGACGACGACCCGGTCCTCGGGCAGGATGCGAATGTAGTGCTGACGCATCTTGCCGCTGATGTGGGCCAAGACCTTGTGACCGTTCGCGAGCTCGACCCGGAACATTGCGTTCGGGAGTGGCTCGATTACCCGGCCCTCGATCTCGATGGCCCCGTCCTTCTTCGGCATGTCCTCCGCTACCTGACTAGGGTGAATTTGGTCGGCTCACCAGTCCATCGCGATCCGGTCAGAGCCGGACCACGCCAGCCGCGGTTCCGAAACGCCCCCGAAGCGCGGGGAGCATGATGGAGTGGACGCGGTGCGCCGATTGGCCAGTCTACGCCCACGCTGGCATCGATACCAAACCACCCCCCAACACCCGCGGCCGGGAGTGTCGCACTCCACAACCATCGCCGGCACCCCGCGCGGCGGGGTGGGCTGGAGATCGCTGTTTCAGGTCAGATGGTGGGTTCTGACCACAGGTTCTGACCCATTACGACGATCTTCGCTTGGCGATGTGGCCGGCGGCCGGCCGAGGTGAGGAGGTCGCCATGGCGGGCGACACCGCCGTCCGGGGTGCGGACCCAGAAGCCGGGTGGGGTGGTCAGGCGGCGGTGGCGGCCGAGGTGAGCAGGTCGCCGAGGCGGGCGGCGCCGCCGTCGGGGGCGGTGAGGACCCAGACCCCGTCCTCGAACAGGCCGATCGAGTGCTCGACGTGCGCGGCGTGGGAGCCGTCCGTGGTGACGACCGTCCAGCCGTCGGACAGCTCCGCGGTGCGCGCCGAGCCCATCGTGATCATCGGCTCGATCGCCAGCGCCATGCCGGGCACCAGCTTCGGGCCGCGACCGGGCCGGCCGTGGTTGTGGATGTGCGGCTCCTGGTGCATGGCGGTGCCGATGCCGTGGCCGCCGTAGCCCTTGACGATGCCGTACTTGCGCGGCGCCTTGCGGACCGCCGACTCCACCGCCCACGAGATGTCGGTGAGCCGCCCGGTCCCGGCACGCACCCCCCGGGCCGCGGCGGCGATGCCGGCCCACATGGAGTCCTCCGCGACCTCGGCCATGCGCAGCAGGTCGGGGCGGGTCTCGCCGACGCCCACGGTGATCGCGGCGTCGCCGTGCCAGCCGTTCAGGATCGCACCGCAGTCGATCGAGATCAGGTCGCCCTCGGCCAGCACGTGCTTCGGGTTGGGAATGGTGTGCACGATCTGCTCGTTCACCGACGAGCAGATCGTCGCCGGGAAGCCGTGGTAGCCCTTGAACGACGGGACGGCGCCGTGCGACCGGATCACGTCCTCGGCGATCGCGTCGAGTTCGGCGGTGCTCACCCCGGGCTTGACCGCCTCGCGGGTCGCGGCCAGCGCGGCCGCCACCACCAGCCCGGCAGCGCGCATCAACCGCAGCTGCTCCGGGGTCTTGATCTCGATGTCCATGTGCTCGGCCGTCGCCTTCCCCCGCCGTGACGGCCCCGCCGGGTGGTCAGACCCGGCGGGGTCCCGTTGACGCTTGGTCGTCCCGCTCAGCGCGACGAGGCGTAGCCGCAGTCCCGCAGGCGCCGGCCACACCGCCGCGCGCCAGGCAATGTTACGCGCTGAACGAGCGCAGCTCGTTGATGGCCCGCTCGGTGACGTCCTCCACCGGCCCGGTGGCGTCGATGCCGACGAGCTTGCCCTGGGCGCCGTAGTGGTCGATCAGCGGGGACGTGTCGCGGGCGTACACCTTCAGCCGCTCCGCGATCGTCTCGGCCTTGTCGTCGTCACGCTGGTAGAGCTCGCCGCCGCAGCGGTCGCAGACGCCCTCACCGGTGGTCGGGTCGAACTCCACGTGCCAGATCTTCTTGCAGCCGTGGCAGGTGCGGCGGCCGGACAGGCGCCGGATGACCTCGTCGTTGTCGACGATCAGCTCCAGCACCAGGTCCAGCGTGGCGCCGGTGTCGGCCAGCATCTTGTCCAGGGCGACCGCCTGCGGCACGGTGCGCGGGAAGCCGTCGAGCAGGAAGCCGTCCGCGGCGTCCGCCTCGGCCAGCCGGCCGCGCACCATGTTGATGGTCACCTCGTCCGGCACCAGGCCGCCCGCGTCCATGTAGCGCTTGGCCTCGAGCCCGAGCGGGGTGCCCTGCGAGACGTTGGCCCGGAAGATGTCACCGGTCGAGATCTTCGGCACGGACAGGTGCGCGGCGACGAACTCGGCCTGCGTACCCTTGCCCGCTCCGGGCGGACCCACCAGCACCAGCCGCATCATGGCACCTCGCAAAGCTCGGCGAACCGGCGGCGCGGGAACACGCCGCCGATCCGCTGCGCCCGGTAACTCATCGGAGGAACCCTTCGTAGCTGCGCTGCATGAGCTGGCTCTCGATCTGCTTGACCGTCTCCAGGCCCACACCCACCATGATCAGCACGGCCGTGCCACCGAAGGGGAAGTTCTGGTAGCTCTGCGAGTCAAGCCAGATGAAGAACATGTTCGGCAGGATCGCGATGATGCCCAGGTAGAGCGCGCCCGGCAGGGTGATCCGGCTGAGGATGAAGTCCAGGTAGTCGGCCGTGGGCTTGCCCGGACGGATACCCGGCACGAAGCCGCCGTACTTCTTCATGTTGTCCGCGATCTCGGTCGGGTTGAACGTGATCGAGACGTAGAAGTACGTGAAGAAGATGATCATCGCGAAGTAGAGCGCGATGTAGCTCCAGTGGGTGGGATCCGTCAGGTACGTCTGGATCCACAGGTAGACCTTGCTCGGGTCGGTGCTGTCCATGAACTGCAGCGCCAGCGTGGGCAGGTAGAGCAGCGACGACGCGAAGATGACCGGGATGACACCCGCCTGGTTGACCTTCAGCGGGATGTACGTCGACGTGCCGCCGTACATGCGCCGGCCGACCATGCGCTTGGCGTACTGCACCGGGATGCGGCGCTGCGCCTGCTCGATGTACACCACCAGGGCGATGACCACGACGACGAGCGCCAGCACGCCGACGAAGCCCCACCAGCCCTTGGACTCCTTGAGCTGCCAGCCCTCACTGGGGAGGCGGGCGGCGATCGAGGTGAAGATCAGGACCGACATGCCGTTGCCGACGCCGCGGTCGGTGATGAGCTCACCCAGCCACATGACGACACCGGTGCCGGCGGTCATGGTGACGACCAGGGCGGTCAGCGTGACCCACTGCGGCAGCCGGGTGTCCGGCACGATCGGGAACGAGTCGCAGGCGCCGTTGAACAGCTGGCCGGACCGGGCGAGCGCGACGAACGCCGAGGACTGCAGGACCGCCAGACCCAGGGTCAGGTAGCGGGTGTACTGCGTGATCTTCGACTGGCCCGCCTGGCCCTCCTTGCGGAGCTGCTCCAGACGCGGGATGACCACGGTCAGCAGCTGCAGGATGATCGACGCGGTGATGTACGGCATGATGCCGAGCGCGAAGACCGACAGCGACAGCAGCGCACCACCGGAGAAGAGGTTGAGAAGCGTGAAGACGCCGCTCTCGGCCCCGGTCTCCATCGCCGCGATGCACTTCTGCACGTTCCCGTACGAGACACCGGGGCTGGGCAGAGTGGCGCCGAGACGGTAGAGGGCGATGATCCCGAGTGTGAACAGAATCTTCTTGCGCAGGTCAGGCGTCTTGAACGCACTGACAAAAGCGGAGAGCAACTTCTTCCTCCTGCGCGCGGCACCGGGGGCCGGTGGCTGTGGTAAGGGGCGTGACTGATGGTTCATCTCGGCGTGACCGGACCGCGTTACGGTCGGCCGTCACCGCGCCACGCGCAGTTTACGCGTAGCTGGGATCGGACTCTAACAGTCCCGACGCTCAATGGTCAGGTCTGTGCCACACATATCTGTGCCAGCCTAGGCCCTGACGGCCGTCGTGCCCAGTAGGAACGACCAGCGCCGGGGCCTTCGAGCCCTGAGCCGACCCGGTGTAGCCGAACCGGCCGCCGGTGACCGTGTGCACGGCGGCCAGGGCGGCGCCGAGCTGCTCGCGTACGCCGTCGTGGCCGGCGCCCCGGT
>NZ_JBFAOU010000067.1:0-39268 GCF_040675365.1 Catellatospora sp. NPDC049609
CGGGTGAAGAACTGCACCGGCATCCGCTGCACGTGGTCGTAGACGCGGGTGCGCAGGTCGTAGATGAGCCCCTCGCCGATGCGGCTGGAGTAGAAGCGCTCGGCCAGCGACAGCAGTGCGCTGAGCACGGCGAGCGCGCCGATGACCAGCGCGATGACGATCACGGTGCGGCCCGCGTCCGGGGCGAGCGGCCTGCCGTCCTCCGGCACGATGGTGTTGACGACCCGGCCCGCCAGCAGCGGGGTGGCCACGCCGATGACCGCGGCGAGCACCACCGTCAGCAGGAAGACCGCGATCTCGGTGCGGTACGGCCGGGCGAAGCCCAGGATCCGCCGCGCGGTCGCCTTCCCGATCTTGCGGTTCTCCACGCTCTGCCCGCGGCGCATCGATCGCATGAGCGACTCCATCCCGCCGCCGGGTCCACCGCCGTAACTCACCCGCATACCTCCCCTGTAAGCCTTGCCGTCGCAGTCAACGTGCGGCGGGGATCGGAAATTCCTTAGCCGGGCTTATTAACTATTCCGCAGACGGCGCCGACCGGTCCGCACGCGCAGTCCCCGATCCGGAGGAATGAGCGGAGCCGGTCCTTTCCACCATCGCGAATCAGCCATGCGGAGGACACCCGAAAGGGCGTATCAACGGGCGGGGAAAAGGACGATCGGCGTCGCGGGGGCGATTCTCACTCGCCCAGGCCGGCCAGATCGCGGATGCGGCGGGTCTGCGCCTCGCGCTCGGCCCGCTCCTGCTCGGAGAAGCCGCGACCCGCTGCCGCGGCCAGCAGCGCCTTGATCTCCACGACCGCGTCGCGTGGGGCGGCCAGCACCGCGCCTGCCAGGTCGGCGGCGGCCGCGTCCAGCTCGTCGCGGGCCACCACGAGGTTGACCAGGCCGATCCGATCCGCCTCGGCGGCGGAGACCCGGCGCCCGGTCACGCACAGCTCCAGGGCGCGGGCGTATCCGACGAGCTCGACCAGGCGCTTGGTGCCGGTGAGGTCCGGCACGAGCCCCAGCGTCACCTCCGCCATCGCGAAGAGCGCGTCGTCGGCGGCGATCCGCAGGTCACAGGCGAGCGCCAGCTGGAAGCCGGCACCGATGGCGTGGCCCTGCACGGCCGCGATGGTGATCAGGTCGGGCCGGCGCAGCCAGGAGAACGCCTCCTGGAAGCCGGCGATCCGGTCCGCGCACTCCTCCGGGGAGAGTGTGGCGAGCTGCTGGAACTCCCCGCCCTGGACCACTTTCAGGTCGAGGCCCGCGGAGAAGGACCGCCCTTCTCCGCGTACGACCACGACGCGCACATCGCCGGCAAGCCCCCGTGCGGCCGCGGCCAGACCCGTCCAGAGCTCGGGGGTCTGCGCGTTGCGCACCTCCGGGCGGTCCAATGTCACCGTCGCGACCGGACCGTCCACGGTCATGCGAAAGCCGGTCGCTGCCATGTCAGGCATCGGCCGGCTCCCACTGCTCAGCGTGGCGCGGGCGAATCATGCCTTCTTGCGCCGACGGGCTCCGCCGCGCTGCCGCAGCGCGACTCCGGACTCGGTGAGCACCCGGTGGATGAATCCGTACGAACGGCCAGTCGAGGCGGCCAGCGCGCGGATGCTCTCACCCGACGTGTAGCGCTTCACGAGGTCCTTGGCGAGCGTCTGGCGTTCGGTCCCGACGATCCGGCGACCCTTCTCGGTGGTGGTAGCTGTGCCGGTGGCTGCCATGTTGAAATCCTCACGTCCCGGACGATGCGGTATGCGGTCCAACCTATTAGACCGCCTCCGACGATCATGCGCTAGATATCAATTCCATGCCAACCGACACGCACGGTGCTGTCGGGTACCCGATAGCGTGTCCGACCGTGACGTCCGCTGACCCCCTGAGCACCCACGACCGCGAACGGCGAGACCTGTTCGGCTGGTTCGTGCTGGTGAGCATCGGCCTGCTGGTGACCTGGCTGGCGGTGCGCGGCGGCGCCCGGCTGGGCACGGCCGGCGCCCCGTTCCTCGGCCGCTACCGGTTCGAGATCTCGCCGATGTCGTTGCTGGCGCCCGTTGTCGCGGTCGCCGTGCTCGGCGCCGCCTGGCGCGGCTGGATCCATCGACTGCCGTGGTGGGCCGTCAGCGGCGGCGCGACCGTCGCCTTCTTCGCCTGGGCCGTCGGGCTCGCGCTCGTCGACGGGGCGCAGGGGCTGACCCGCTCGCTCACCCCGGACAGCTACCTCGGCGACGTGCAGGAGGTCGGCGACGACCCGCTGGCGTACCTGCGCAGCTTCACCGACCGCTCGGCCGAGCACACCACCGCCACCCGCGGCCACCCGCCCGCGCCGGTGCTGCTGCTGTGGGCCGCGCAGCGGCTCGGCGTCACCGACCACCTGGCGCTGGGGCTGCTGGTGACCGCCGTCGGCGCGCTGTCGGTGCCGCTGATCCTGGCCGCCGTACGCGACATGAGCGGCGAGGCCGCCGCCCGGCCGTACGCGCCCGTGCTGGCGCTGGCGCCGTACGCGGTGTGGACCGCCGTGTCGATGGACGCGCTGGTGGCCACGCTCGGCGCGGCGATGACGCTGGCCGGGGTGCGCGCCACCCGGCGCCACGGCTGGCGCGCGGCGCTGTGGGCGGTGCTGGCCGGGCTGCTGCTCGGCGTGGCGGCGCTGTTCTCGTACGCCGTGGCCTGGCTGGGCCTGTCCGTGGTGTTCCTGAACTTCGCCCGGCGCCGGGCCGCCCTGAACATGTTCGCCGGGCTCGGCGTGCTGCTGCCCGTGCTCGGCGCGGCCCGGCTCGGGTTCACCTGGACCGACGGGCTGGGCACCGCGTACGCCGACTTCGCCGAGCGCATCGAGCCGCATCGCTCGGCCCTGTGGTGGGGCCTGATCAGCGTGTGCGCGCTGCTGCTGGCGGTCGGGCCGCCGCTGTTCGCGAGCCTGCGCAAGGTGCGCAACACGCCCGGCTGGCCGTTCCTGGTGGGCGCGGCGACGGCGGTGCTGTTCTCGATGGGCGCGGGGCTGGCGCGCGGCGGCGTCGAGCACGCGTGGCTGCCGTACTTCCCCTGGCTCACCATCGCCGCGGTCGCCCCGGAACGCCCCGGCGGCGACCCCGTCCCCGCTCCCCTGCTCCTGGTCGCCGTCGGCGCCCTCTCCGCGATGATCCTCGAAGCGGTCCTGTCGACCCCCTGGTAGACCCCCGGTACACGTGAAGAAGGGCACCTTCCTCTACCCATAGGGTGAAGAAGGTGCCCTTCCTTTCGTCGGGTCAGGCGAGTTCGACGAGTTCGAGGAGGTCGTCGCTCCAGGCGTCCTCGTCGCCGTCGGGCAGCAGGATGGCGCGATCGGGCTTGAGGGCGGCGACGGCGCCGGGGTCGTGGGTGACCAGGACGATCGCGCCGGGGTAGCGGGCGATGGCATCCAGGACCTGCTCGCGGCTGACCGGGTCGAGGTTGTTGGTGGGCTCGTCGAGCAGCAGCACGTTGGCGCCCGAGCAGACCAGGGTGGACAGCGCCAGCCGGGTCTTCTCGCCGCCGGAGAGCACGCCCGCCGGTTTGTCCACATCGTCCCCGCTGAACAGGAACGCGCCCAGGATCCGGCGCAGCTCGGTGTCGGTCTGCTCGGGTGCGGCCGAGCGCATGTGGTCGAGGATGGTCCGGTCGACGTCGAGCGTCTCGTGCTCCTGGGCGTAGTAGCCCAGGCGCAGCCCATGGCCCGCCTTCACCTCGCCGGTGTCCGGCTCCAGCATGCCCGCGAGCATGCGCAGCAGCGTGGTCTTGCCCGCGCCGTTGAGGCCCAGGATGACCACCCGCGAGCCGCGGTCCACCGCGACGCTGACGTCGGTGAAGATCTCCAGGGAACCGTACGACTTGGACAGTCCCTCGGCGGTCAGCGGGGTCTTGCCGCACGGGGCCGGGGTCGGGAAGCGCACCTTGGCCACCTTGTCGGCGGCCCGCACCTCGTCCAGCCCGGCGATCATCTTCTCGGCGCGCTTGGCCATGTTCTGCGCCGCGATCGTCTTGGTGGCCTTGGCCCGCAGCTTGTCGGCCTGCGCCATCAGCGCGCCGGCCTTCTTCTCCGCGTTGGCCCGCTCCCGCTTGCGGCGGCGCTCGTCGGTCTCGCGCGCTTCGAGATAGGTCTTCCAGCCCATGTTGTACGAGTCGACGACCGAGCGGTTGGCGTCGAGATACCACACCTTGTTGACGACGGCCTCGAGCAGCGAGGCGTCGTGGGAGATGACGATCAGGCCGCCCTTGTGGCCCGCCAGGAAGCCGCGCAGCCAGGTGATGGAGTCGGCGTCGAGGTGGTTGGTGGGCTCGTCGAGCAGCAGGATGCCGCCGCCGGTCTCGGTCGCGTCGCGGAACAGGATCCGGGCCAGCTCCACCCGGCGGCGCTGGCCGCCGGACAGGGTGCCCAGGGTCTGCTGCAGCACCCGGTCGGGCAGGCCGAGGTTCGAGCAGATGCGGGCGGCCTCGGCCTCGGCGCCGTAGCCACCGAGCGCGGAGAACTGGTCCTCCAGCTGCCCGTAGCGGCGCATGAAGCGCTCGTCGTCGGCGAGCTTGCCCTCCAGCTCCTTCATCTCGTTGCGCAGCACGTCCAGCCCGCGGGCGGACAGCACCCGGTCGCTGGCGGTGATGCCGAGGTCGCCGGTGCGCGGGTCCTGCGGCAGGTAGCCGACCGGCCCGCGGCTGTCGACCTTGCCCGCGTACGGGGTGCCCTCGCCGGCGAGGACCTTGAGCGTGGTGGTCTTGCCGGCGCCGTTGCGCCCCACCAGACCGATCCGGTCGCCGGGCTGTACGCGCAGGGTGGTGTCCCCGAGCAGGATGCGCGCGCCCGCGCGCAGTTCCAGACCGGTGGCCGTGATCATGAAATGCTCCCAGGTCAGGGGTGGCCACCGGGTGGCACGAGGAAGGAAGACCCATTCTACCGACCGGTCGGCGGCCGCCCGCCACGGCATTAAACCCGGGCCGCCCCATTTTGGGTGTGATTAACCACAAAAATGCCTACGCTGGCTGACGTGAGCATCAACGAGAACGCCGAGCTCGACCCGTCACAGGTCGAGGACATGCGCGGCGCCGGGGGCAGAGGCGGCGGAGGCTTCAACTTCCCGCCCATGGGCGGCGGGGGCGGTGGCGGCGGCGGAGGCATGGGCGGCGCCGGCTGCCTCGCCGGCCTGCTGCCCGTGCTCATGCGCAGCAAGATCGGCATGGCGGTGCTGCTGGTCGGCGCGCTCTGCATCGGCGTGCTCATCTGCACCGGCGGCGGCTCCAGCCTGTTCAGCGGTGTGGGCGGACTCACTCCCGGCCAGCCGAACGGCCAGCCGGGCCCGAACGACGTCAACAGCTCCGCCCTGGCCCAGCAGTGCGACAAGTCGAACCCCGACCGGTTCGACAACCCGGCCTGCCGCAACCTGCTCTACATCAACTCGATCCAGTCGTACTGGCGCGCCGCGATGCCGCAGTACCTCGGTCAGCAGTACCAGCCGGCGACCACGCGGTTCTTCACCGGCTCGGTGTCCACCGCGTGCGGCCCGGCCACCGCCGGTGTCGGCCCGTTCTACTGCCCCGGCGACAACCACGTCTACATCGACCTGAGCTTCTACGACGAGCTGGCCAACCGTTTCGGCGCCAAGGGCCAGTTCGCGCAGGCGTACGTGCTCGCCCACGAGTACGGCCACCACATCCAGACCCTGCTCGGCACCGAGGCGCAGGTGCGCCGCGCCCAGCAGCGCGACCCGGCCAACGCCAACCGGTACTCGGTGGCGATGGAACTGCAGGCCGACTGCTACGCGGGCGTCTGGGCCAACGCCGCCGCCAAGACCACCGACGCGACCGGCCAGCCGCTGTTCAAGAGCGTCACCCAGCAGGACATCGACCAGGCCCTCGAAGCCGCGGCCGCCGTCGGCGACGACGCCATCCAGCAGAAGGCCGGCGGCCGGGTCAACCAGGAGGCGTTCACCCACGGCAGCTCCGAGCAGCGCCAGCAGTGGTTCAACCAGGGCTACCGCACCGGCGACCCCCGCCAGTGCGACACCTTCGGCAGCTGACCGCCGTCAACATCCACCGACTTGCCAGGCAGATGGGCGTATCGCGCGTCAAGATACGCCCATCTGCCTGGCAAGTCTGACGATCAGCGGCTCACGGGACCAGGTGGATGCGGATCGCGTGGGCGGCGGTGACGGCGTCGACCAGGACGGCGTGGCGGGGTTCGGGGACGTCGAGCAGGCGCTCGTGGCGCAGCGGGAGCAGCGGCGCCAACCGCTTGTCGGTGAGGATCTCGTCGACGGTGGCCCGGTCGCCGCCGCAGACCAGGGCCGCCATGCTGTCGGCGTACGGCAGCAGGATCCGCGCGGCGATGTCGGCGGCGTCGCGGGCCGCGCCCGAGGCCTGGTTCTCCCGGCGGCGGGCGTAGCGCTGCTGGGACCAGCCGCCCGCGGCGGTGCGGCCCTGCACGTAGAACGTGTCCACCTTGGAGCTGATCAGCTCGTCGCCGTCGGCGACGCCCACCGCGACCGCGTTGCGCCGGGCCAGCAGCAGGCCCAGCCGCCGCGGCACGGCCAGGGCGGCCAGCAGCGCGTCGATGTCGGCCACCTCGCCGACCCCGGGCGGCGGCAGCAGCTGCGCGGTGTCGCCGTTGGCCGCGGACAGCTTCAGGCCGTCCTCCTCGGCGCCGTCGTGCCGGGAGTAGAAGCCGTCCAGCCAGCGGCGCAGCCGCCGCGGCTCGACGTCGGCCCAGCGGCCGCCACCCGCGGCGGGACGCGCGACCATCAGCCCACCAGCGCGTTCAGCGCGGCGTCCACATCGGCCGCCGTGGTGTACGCGTGGAACGACGCGCGCACCCGGCCGTTGCGCACCGCGGCGCGGATGCCCGCCGCGGCGAGCCTGGCGTCCGCGCCCGGCACGTCCACCGACACGATGGCGCTGTCGCCGGGCGGCAGGCCGAGCCCGGCGCGGAAGCGGTTGGCCAGCGCCAGGTCGTGCTCGTGGATCGCGGCCACCCCCAGCTCCTCAACCAGCTCCAGCGCGGGCGCGGTGCCGACCCACGCGTGCCAGGCGGGCGAGATGTCGAAGGCGCGGGCGTCCTTGGCCAGCCGCAGCGGCAGGCCGTAGTACGAGCTGTGCACATCCTCGCCGGCGAACCAGTTCGCCGCCAGCGGCCGCATCCGCTCGCGCGCGGCGGGGGCGAGGTACACGAAGCCGGTGCCGCGCGGCGACATCAGCCACTTGTACGCGCCGGTGACCACCACGTCGGCGAGCGAGCCGTCGAACGGCAGCCAGCCGCAGGCCTGGGTGGCGTCGACGACCACCTGCGCCCCGGCCGCGCGGGCCGCGGCCACGACCGCGGCGTAGTCGGCCACCGCCCCGTCCGACGACTGCACCAGCCCGAACGCGACCACGTCGACGGCGGAGTCGATGCGTTCGGCGAGGCGTTCGAACGGCGCGGTGCGCACGGTGACGCCCCGGTCGGCGTGCGCCGCGAACGGGAACACCGCCGAGGTGAACTCCAGCTCCGGCATCAGCACCGTCGCGCCGTCGGGCACGGCGGCGGCGACCGGCGCCAGCAGCTGCGACACCTGCGCGCCGACCGCGACGTCGGCCGCGTCCACGCCGATGAGGCGTGCGTACGCCTGCCGAGCCCGCTCGGTGGACTCGCCCCAGCCCTCCCACGAGGTCCGCCCGGCGCGCCAGTCGGCCTGCGCGGCCTGCATGGCGTCCCAGGCCCGGTCCGGCGGCAGCCCGAAGCTGGCCGTGTTCAGGTATCCGGGCTCGACGGCGGACCAGTGTGCGGCGAAGCCGGCGTCACCGGCGGGCGGAGTACTGTCCATGAACCGCAGTATTCCACTCACCACGGGCGGAAATCGCAGGCCAATATGCAGGAGGTGGCATGGCGCCCGCCCACCGGACGGCACCGGACCCGGCATCCGGCCCCGCCGCGACATCCGAACCCTCCGGACCCGGCGCCGCAGCCCGCCCTGCCGGACCCGCCGGGGCCGCCGACGCAGGCGCCGCGCTCACGGAACGCCTCGCGCAGCGTCTGACGGCCGCGGCCGACCCGGCACGGGCGCCGGCGATGCGGGCGTACATGCGCGAGCAGTTCCCGTTCCTGGGCGTGCCGGCGCCGCAGGTGCAGGCGGCGGTGCGGGCCGTGCTGGCAGAATCGCCCCGGCCGGACGCGGCGACCCTGCGCGAGGCCGCGCTGGCCTGCTGGGCGCGCCCCGAGCGGGAGTACCAGTACGCCGCGTGCGTGCTGCTGCGCCGCCACGCCAAGGTCCTCGACGACGGCTTTGTCGACACCGCCCGGCACCTGATCGTCACCAAACCCTGGTGGGACACGGTCGACGCGCTCGCCGCGCACGTGGTCGGCCCGCTGGCGGCCCGGCACCCGCACCTGACGGCCGTGCTGGACGCGTGGGCGGCCGGGGACGAGCTGTGGCTCATCCGCACCGCGCTGCTGCACCAGCTGACCTACCAGGCGGAAACCGACGCCGAGCGCCTGCTGCGCTACTGCGCGGCGCGGGCGGGGCACCCCGACTTCTTCATCCGCAAGGCGATCGGCTGGGCGCTGCGCGAGTACGCCCGGACCGACCCGGCGGCGGTGCGGGCGTTCGTGGCGGCGCACCCGGAGCTGTCCGGCCTGTCCCGGCGGGAAGCGCTCAAGCACCTGAGCTGACCGGCGTCGCTGTGGTACTGACGAGAGGTGAAGGAGGAGTCCCGCTCGCTGAACCGGCTCATGGCGTTCACCGACGGCGTCGTCGCGATCGCGCTGACCCTGCTGGTGCTGCCGCTGGCCGACATCGCCCGGGACGCGCAGACCGAGTCGCTGCGCGACATGGTGCGCGCGCACGCCGGGGACTTCGCCGCCTTCGTCATGTCGTTCACCGTGGTGTCGCTGTTCTGGATGGTGCACCGGCGGGTCTTCGACAACCTCGCCGACGTCGGCGAGGGCATCATGCTGCTCAACAGCGCGTGGCTGCTCGGCGTGGTGTTCCTGCCGGTGCCGACGGCGGTGCTGACCTACGAGGTGAACCAGTCCCGCGGCGCCACCATCCTCTACATGATCAATCTGCTGTTCATCGCGCTGTGCGGGCTGCTGCTGTCGCTGCGCATCCGCGACCGGGCGCCGTTGCAGCGACCCGGCCGCGCCGCGGCGGTGCAGCGCGGGGTGCGCCGGGGCGTCGTCGCCAGCCTCGCCATGCTGGTCACCCTGCTCGCGGCCATCCCCCTGGCCAACCGCGCGCTGCCGCTGCTGGCCCTGCTGCCGCTGGTGCAGGCCGCGGCAGAGAAGCGCGCGGCACGCCGGTCCCACGCCGGCCCGCACTCCTGAGGCGGCCCGCCCACCCGCGCGCTAGAGCGACTTGCGCAGCAGGTCGAGCAGCTCGGTGCCGTCGGCGACGACGGCGTCCGGTGTCGTCTCGGGCGTGCCGTCGCCCTGCCGCGGCTTGGTGCCGTACGGCATCAGGATCGCCGCCGCCGTGCCGGCCCGGCGGGCGCAGACGATGTCCTTGCCGACCTGGTCGCCGACGAACCAGCACTGCGCGGCCTGGACTCCCAGCTCCCGGGCCGCGGCCCAGATCATGCTCGGGTGCGGCTTGAACACCCCCAGCTCGTCGCTGTAGATCTGGGCCGCGAACGCGCCGGTGACCCCCAGCTCGTCGAGCATGTCGCGGTGCGCCTGCCCGCTGCGGGTGTTGCTGACCACCGCGACCGGCATACCCCGGCCGATGGTGAAGTCCAGCAGGTCGGCCATGCCCGGCCGCAGTCGCCAGTCGGGCCGGCGGGCCCACTGCCGCGTCAGGTCGCCGGCGTGCACCAGCACCGCGGCGCGGGCCATCGCCGGCCACTGCTCGGCGATCAGCTCCCCCCACAGCTGCTCGTGGCTCAGCTCCAGGAACTCGGTCGAGGCGGCCCGGCGCTCGTCGCGCAGGTCGTCGGCCCGCTGCAGCGAGGCGACGATCTCGTCCTCGGTGAGCGCGCCGCCGACCAGCCGGTGCACGCGGACTACCAGGTCACGCGTGGGCTGGGTGGACCGTCCTGATTCGACGATCACGCCACCGAAGTCGAGCAGCAGAGCAGAGGGGGAAGGCAGCATACGCCTACTCTGCCACGATGAGTGCCAGCGCGAGGATCGAGATCACCAGGCTGGACACCAGGGCCGTGACCAGGCGTCCGCGCGGCGTGGCGAGCACCCGGCCGACCAGCGCCCCGCCCGCCGCGACGGTCAGCTGCCAGCTGGCCGAGGCCAGGAAGGCGGCCAGGACGAACACCGCCCCCTGCGCGCCGCTCAGCCCGTCGATCGCCTGCCCGCCGAGCACCAGGGCACCGAAGTACACGATGGTCATCGGGTTGAGCAGGGTCAGCGCGAGCAGGGCGAGGAAGGCGCGGCCGGGAGTGTCCAGCAGCCTGGTCTCCTTCGCCCGTGCCGGGTCCCGGTAGTGCCGCACCGCGCTCACCGCCGTGTGCACGGCCAGGTAGAGCAGGACGGCCACCGCGACCCAGCGCAGCGGCGTGGCGATCGGCTCGATCCAGCGGGCCAGCGCGGCCCCGCCGAGCACGGCGGCCAGGGCGTAGATCCCGTCGGCCGCGGCCACGCCCAGCGCGGCGGCGGTGCCGATCCGCAGCGAGGTGCGGGCGGTGAGACTCATCAGCAGCAGCGCGATCGCGCCGACGGGCACGGCCACGCCGTACCCCGCCAGCAGACCCGCCACGAAGGCGGTGCTCACGACTGCGAAGGGCTCGCTCCGGTCACGGGCCCACGCTGCTGTCGGCCCCGTCCTTCCGCCGTGGCGGACAGGGGCGCGAGGCGCGGGCAGGTAGCAGTCATACGGCAGATTCTGCTGATCGCGCCCCATGCCCGCGACTTATTTTCCGATCGATGTCTCAGGCGCCGGTGCGGTGCCGGACCCACACGTTGGGCTCGACGTACACGGCCCAGTCGTGCTCGGCGTCGCACTGCACCGGGGTGAGCGCCTTCGGCACGAGCACCGGCCCGCTCTTGTCGAACGGCAGCCCGGTCCAGGCCGCCCACTCCGCGCAGGTGCCCGGGATGACCATCGAGCGGGTGGCGATCTTCTCGATCACGCCGCCGGCCCGGACGTGCACCCGCAGCCACGGGTCCACCGGCAGGCCGTCGTCGCGCGTGCGGTACGCGTACTCCGTCATCGGCTCCTGGGGGTCCTTGGCGCCGTTGGGCCGCACCGGGGCGACCAGGTGCGGGAAGCCCAGCCGGGCGGTGTTGTCCCGCATCGCGGCCAGCATCAGCGCGGACAGCCCGGTGCCCTGCCGGTCGGGGCGCACCGCGATCTCGATCGCGGACACGATGTTCGGCGTCTCCCCCGCGGCCTTGGCGCGCAGGGCGCGGCGCAGCGCCCCGTCCCAGCCGTCGGTCGGCAGCTCGTCGCCCTCGGGCAGCACGAAAGGCACGCTGTGCCCCTTGGCCAGCAGCCGGCCGGGCTCGTCCGGATCCTCGGCGACCAGGATGTACTCCGGCCAGAGCCGGGTGGCCAGGCCGTAGTAGAGGTTCGAGATCGGGTCGTGCAGCATGAACTCGGGCCACGCCGTGGGCATCTCCCACAGCGCGTCGAGCAGGTCGGGTCGTTCGGCGAGGGTGGTGATGCGCATGGGCCCGAGCCTCCTACGGCAGCCCGATCGTGATCAACCGCATTATCCCGCCGGCTGCCGGGACACGACCCGGCAACCGCCGGGACCGCGATCCGGCCGGGGAACAGCTCGGCCGTCCGCCGTGCCCCGAGCGTGGCCCCGGCGGCGAGCGCGACGGTCCTGCGGGCGGGGCGGCGGCCGCTAAAGTGCGCGCATGCCACCGGGACTCGACGACATCGACTGGACGGCGCTGGGCGCCGCGGACCTGCCCGGGCAGGTGCGGCGGGCGGGCGACGCCGACGCCGACACCGCCATGGAGGGGTTCGAGGAGCTGATACACGCCCTCTACGACTTCGGCTCGCTGTCCCCGGTGACGGCGGCCGGACTGCCGTTCCTGGTGGCGCTCACGCACGACGCGCACCACTGGCGGGCGGAGATGCTGTGGTGCGTCGGCTGGCTCGCCGACGAGCGGCGCCGCGACAGCCGGCACTGGCCGGCCGCAGCCGCGGCGGCCGCGGCGCAGCTGCCCCGGCTGCTGCCGCACGCGACCGACGCCGATCCGGAGGTGCGGACCGCCGCCGCGTACACGCTGGCCCAGCTCGGCGACGCCTGCCCGCGGGAGCTGCTGCGGCAGCGGTGGGCCGCCGAGACGGACCCGTCGGTGCTGGCCTCCCTGGTGCTGGCCCTCGGCCGGTGCGAGCCCGACCCGGAGCCGCTGCTGCGCGCCGCGCTGCGGCACGAGGCGCACCAGGTGCGGTTCGCCGCCGGGTACGCCCTGGCGTCGGCGGGCGCCGAGCTGGACGCGGCGGACCTCGACCGGCTCGTCGACGGCTACCACCCAGACTCGGTGCACGAGCTGCGGCAGGGCTGGATCGACGGCCTGAGCACGCCGCTGGCGGAACTCGCGCCGATCCTGTCGGCGGACGCGGCGCGCGCCCTCGTCGCCGGGCTGGTCGGGCACCCGCTCGCCGCGGTCCGCAGCGAGGCGCTCCACGCGGCCGGTGCCCGCGTGGACCGTTCCCGGTCGGCACCGGCGCAGCTGCTGCCGGTGGTGGCCCCGGCCCTGCACGACACCGACGAGCGGGTCCGCCGGCTGGCGTTCGAGCTGCTCCGCCGCGCCGGGGCGGGCGCCGCGCCGTACGCCGACCTGCTGGCCGGCGCCGCAGGCCTGCGTATGCCGCCCGGCGGGTTCTCCCTGACCTGGGAGAGCGTGGGGATCGACGCGCTGGCCGCGCTGATGCGTCTCGGCGATCCGCGCTGGGTGCCGGCGGCGAGCGCCGCTCTCGCCCAGCGCGAGGGTCACCTGCTGGACGACGAGCCCGCCCTGACCCCGCCGGTGCTGGCCGCGGTGCGCGCCGAGCTGGCCCGCCTGACGGAGCAGGCCCCGCACCGCCCGGAGGCGTGCCACGCGATCGCCGGTCTGGTCGAGATCCTGCCCGGCTGGGGCCGAGCGGCCGCGGACGCCGCACCCGAGGTGCGCGCCGCCGCGCCGTGGACGCCGGAGCAGGCCGAGCAGGCCCTCGCGGCGATGGCGGGAGACCCGGACGGCGGCGGTGGGCCCTGCGGCTTCCACGCGACGGGGCCCGACGACCGCTGCGACTGCCACACCGCGACGGACGTGGCGGCGCTGCTGGCCGCCGCCGAGAAGCCGTGCTGCCACCCGCGGGCGCTGCCCCGGCTGGTCGCGCTGGGTGCGGTCGCCGCCCTGCCCCGCCTGCGGGACCTGCGCGACCGCGACGACCGCGTGGTCACCCGGCGCGACCACCCCATCGGCCACGTCTGGGCCGACGAGCGGCTGCGCGCCGCGCTGCACGAGGCGATCGAGGGGCTGGAGAGTCGCTGACGGCGTAATTGGCGACGCACGAGGCGTGGGGGGCGAGGCCGCCGACGCAAGCGCGGGAGCACCGCGGACGGCCTGGCCGTCCACGCACGAGGGCGCCCACCCTGCTGGGTGGGCGCCCTCGGCGGTGCCGGTGTCAGACGTTGAAACCGAGCGAGCGGAGCTGGTCGCGGCCGTCGTCGGTGATCTTGTCGGGGCCCCACGGCGGCAGCCACACCCAGTTGATCCGCATGTCGTTCACGAGCCCGCCGCCGGGGCCGGTGCACAGCGCGGCGCGGGTCTGCTCCTCGATCACGTCGGTGAGCGGGCAGGCGGCCGAGGTCAGCGTCATGTCCAGGGTGGCGACGTTGTCGTCGTCGATGTGGACCCCGTACACCAGGCCGAGGTCGACGACGTTGATGCCGAGCTCGGGGTCGACGACGTCCTTCATCGCCTCCCGCACCTCGTCGGTGTCGGCCTTCCTGACGGTCCTGGTCGTCACCGCGTCGGCCGTGGCCTCGGCGGCGAGCGCGGCCTCGGGCTCCGTGAGCCGCGTGGTCTCGGCGGCACCCTCGACGATGTCGGTCTCGCTCATCACACTTCCTCCTTCTCGAGGGCGACGGCCTGGGCGACCGCGTCCTTCAGCGCCATCCAGGACAGCAGGGCGCACTTCACCCGCGCCGGGTACTTGGCGACGCCGGCGAACGCCACCGCGTCGCCCAGCACCTCCTCGTCGGGCACGATCTGCCCCTTGCCGCCCATCAGCTCGACGAACGCGGCGTGCACGGCCAGCGCGTCGGTCACCTTGCGGCCCGACACCAGCTCGTGCAGCACGCTCGCCGAGGCCTGGCTGATGGAGCAGCCCTGACCGTCGTACGAGACGTCGCTGATGGTCTCCCCGTCCAGGGCGACCCGCAGCGTGATCTCGTCACCGCAGGTCGGGTTCACGTGGTGCACGTCGGCCGCGAACGGCTCGCGCAGCCCGCGCCCCTGCGGGTGCTTGTAGTGGTCCAGGATGATCTCCTGGTAGAGCTGGTCGAGCTGCATGGCTAAGCGAAGACCTTCCGCACCTGCTCGAGGCCGCGCACGAGCGCGTCGACCTCGTCGGTCGTCGTGTAGAGGTAGAACGATGCCCGGGTGAGCGCGGGCACCGAGAAACGGTCGCAGATCGGCCGGGCGCAGTGGTGGCCGACCCGCACCTGCACCCCGAGCGAGTCGAGCACCTGCCCGACGTCGTGCGGGTGGATGCCCTTCAGTGTGAACGAGATCGTCGCGCCCCGCCCCACCGGCACCTCGGGTCCGTAGATCCGCAGGTCCGGCACGGTCGCCAGCGCGTCGAGCGCGTACGCCGTCAGCTCCTTGTCGTGCCAGGCCACCGCGTCCATGCCCACCGCGGTCAGGTAGTCGATCGCGGCGCCCAGCCCGACCGCCTGCGCGATCGGCGGGGTGCCCGCCTCGAACCGGGCCGGGGCCGGCAGGAACGTCGATCCGGTCAGCTTCACCGTCTCGATCATCGATCCGCCGCCCAGGAACGGCGGCATCGCGTTGAGCAGCTCCCCGCGGCCCCACAGCACGCCGATGCCGGTCGGGGCCAGCATCTTGTGCCCGGTGAACGCGATGAAGTCCACGTCGTAGTCGACGACGTCCATCGGCAGGTGCGGCACCGACTGCGAGCAGTCGAGCAGCAGCAGCGCGCCGACCTCGCGCACCCGCTGGGTGATCCGGGCGGTCGCGTTGACCGTGCCGAGCACGTTCGACATGTGCACGATCGAGACGATCTTCGTGCGCTCGTTGACCAGCTCGTCGAGGTTCGTCTCGTCCAGCCGGCCGCTGTCGGTGATGCCGAACCACCGCAGCGTCGCGCCGGTGCGCTGGCAGAGCAGCTGCCACGGCACGATGTTGGAGTGGTGCTCCATCTCCGAGATCACGATCTCGTCGCCGGGGCCCAGCCGGAAGCGCGGGTCCTCGGCGTGCGGGCCGAACCCGTGCGCCACCAGGTTGATCGCCTCGGTCGCGTTCTTGGTGAACACCACCTCGTCGGGCGTGGTCGCCCCGATGAACGCGGCGACCTTGGCGCGCGCGCCCTCGTACAGCTCGGTCGACTCGGTGCCCAGCGTGTGCACCGAGCGCGCCACGTTGGCGTTGTGCCGGGCGTAGTAGTCCGCCACGGCGTCGATGACCTGACGCGGCTTCTGCGAGGTGTTGCCGCTGTCCAGGTACACCAGCCGATGACCGTTGACCTCCCGGTCCAGGATCGGGAAGTCGGCGCGCACGCGCTCCACGTCGAAGCGCGGCTTGTCGTCGTACTGCGGCATCCCGGCCGGGATGGTCAACGTCGTCATCGTCTGCTCAGCTCCCTCAGGCGCCCACGGCGGCCGCGTCGGCGCCCGCCCCGTAGCGCACGTAGCCCTCGGCCTCGAGCTTGTCGGCCAGCTCCGGGCCGCCCTCCTCGACGATCTTGCCGGCGACGAAGACGTGCACGAAGTCCGGCTTGATGTAGCGCAGGATCCGCGTGTAGTGCGTGATCAGCAGGACGCCGGTGTCGTTGGCCTCCTTGACCCGGTTCACGCCCTCGGACACCACGCGCAGCGCGTCGACGTCCAGGCCGGAGTCGGTCTCGTCGAGGATCGCGATCTTCGGCTTGAGCAGCTCCAGCTGCACGATCTCGTGCCGCTTCTTCTCGCCGCCGGAGAAGCCCTCGTTGACGTTGCGCTGGGCGAAGGCCGGGTCCATGCCCATCTTCTCCATCGAGCCCTTGAGCTCGCCGGCCCAGGTGCGCAGCTTCGGCGCCTCGCCGTCGATCGCCGTCTTGGCCGTGCGCAGGAAGTTCGCCACCGAGACGCCGGGGACCTCGACCGGGTACTGCATCGCCAGGAACAGGCCGGCGCGGGCGCGCTCGTCCACGCTCATGGCCAGCACGTCCTGGCCGTCCAGCAGCACCGTGCCGCCGGTGATCTCGTACTTCGGGTGGCCCGCGATCGAGTAGGCCAGGGTCGACTTGCCGGACCCGTTGGGGCCCATGATGGCGTGCGTCTGACCCGACTCCACGGTCAGCGTGACCCCGTGCAGGATCGGCTTGAGCTCGCCCTCGGGCAGCTTCACCGACACCTGAAGGTCGCGGATCTCCAACTTGCTCATCGGGTAACTCCATTGCTTGGCGTCAGGCTGACGTAGACATCGCCGTCGCGGATCTCGACGGGATAGACGGGGACGGGTTCGGTCGCGGGCAGCCCGGAGGGTTCGCCGGTACGAAGATCGAAACGCGATCCGTGCAGCCAGCATTCCAGGGTGCAGCCGTCGACCTCGCCCTCGGACAGCGCCACGGCGGCGTGCGAGCACTCGTCGTACGCGGCGTAGAAGCCGTCGTCATCCGTGTGCACCAGCACCAGCGGCGTGCCCTCGAGCTCGACCGCGAGCGCCGCGCCCTTGGCGACGTCATCGGCGGCACACGCCCGGAGAAAGTCGGTCATGCGCCCGCCTTCTCCAGCCGCTCCTCGATCGCGGCGCCGAGGCGCTCCCGCAGGTCCTCGGCCGGGATCTTGCCCAGCAGCTCGGCGAAGAAGCCGCGGACGACCAGCTTGCGCGCCTCCGGCTCCGGGATGCCCCGGGCCATCAGGTAGAACAGCTGCTCGTCGTCGAAGCGGCCGGTCGCCGAGGCGTGGCCCGCGCCGACGATCTCGCCGGTCTCGATCTCCAGGTTGGGCACCGAGTCGGCCCGCGCGCCGTCGGACAGCAGCAGGTTGCGGTTGACCTCGTAGGTGCTGGTGCCGGTGGCCTGGTCCTGGATCAGCACGTCGCCGACCCAGACGGTGTGCGCGCCGTCGCCCTGCAGCGCGCCGCGGTAGCCCACGTACGAGGTGCAGTCCGGCACCGAGTGGTCGACCAGCAGGCGGTGCTCCAGGTGCTGCTCGCCGTCGGCGAAGTAGAGCCCGTACAGCTCCGCCTCGCCACCGCGGCCGGTGTAGTCCACGCTGGTGAACTGGCGCACCAGGTTGCCGCCCAGGGTGACCTGCACGTGCAGGATGCGGGCGTCGCGGCCCAGCTTCACCTTGACGTGCTGCGCCTGCACCGCGTCGGCGGCCCAGTCGGTGACCGTGACCAGGGTCAGCTTCGCGCCGTCGGCGACCGCGATCTCGACGTTGTCGGCCAGCATCACGCTGCCGGTCTGCTCCAGCACCAGGGTCGCCTCGGCGAACGCGCCCACCGAGAGGTAGGTGTGGCCCGCCGCGGCACCCTCGGCGCCGTGCCCGTGCAGCCGCAGCGTGAACGGCTCGGCGAGCACGGCCTCCTTGGCGACCTCGACCAGCAGCGCGTCGGCGGCGTTCTCGTACGCCCAGGCGCTGATCCGGTCGAACGGGGTGAGCACCCCGCCGATCCGGGCGTCGGCGCGCGACACCGTCGACACGGTGACGCCCTCGGGCACCGCGCCGTACTCGTGCTTGGGCGCGGCCACGGCGGCGGCGTCCCCGGCGACCAGGCCGTGCAGGCGCTTGAGCGGCGTGAAGCGCCACTCCTCCTCGCGCCCGGTCAGCGCCGGGAAGTCGGCAACGTGGTACGAACGCAGCGCCTGGGACTTGGTCTTGGGCGGTGCGATTACTTCGGTGGTCATCAGCCGACGGCGCCTTCCATCTGCAGTTCGATCAGTCGGTTCAGTTCCAGGGCGTACTCCATCGGGAGCTCCTTGGCGATGGGCTCGATGAAGCCGCGCACGATCATCGCCATCGCCTCGTCCTCGGACAGACCCCGGCTCATCAGGTAGAAGAGCTGGTCGTCACTGACCTTGGAGACGGTCGCCTCATGCCCCATGGACACGTCGTCCTCGCGGATGTCGACGTAGGGGTAGGTGTCCGAGCGGGAGATGGTGTCCACCAGCAGCGCGTCGCACTTGACCGTGCTCTTGCTGTGGTGCGAGCCCTCCAGCACCTGGACCAGGCCGCGGTACGAGGTGCGGCCGCCGCCCCGGGCGATCGACTTGCTGATGATCGTGCTGGACGTGTGCGGGGCCGCGTGCACCATCTTGGCGCCGGCGTCCTGGTGCTGGCCCTCACCGGCCATGGCCACCGAGAGCACCTCGCCCTTGGCGTGCTCGCCGACCATGAACACGGCCGGGTACTTCATGGTGACCTTGGAACCGATGTTGCCGTCGACCCACTCCATGGTCGCGCCCTCGTGGCACACGGCGCGCTTGGTGACCAGGTTGTAGACGTTGTTCGACCAGTTCTGGATGGTGGTGTAGCGGCAGCGCGCGTTCTTCTTCACGATGATCTCGACGACGGCGCTGTGCAGCGAGTCGGAGGAGTAGATCGGCGCGGTGCAGCCCTCGACGTAGTGCACGTACGCACCCTCGTCGACGATGATCAGGGTCCGCTCGAACTGGCCCATGTTCTCGGTGTTGATCCGGAAGTAGGCCTGCAGCGGGATCTCCACGTTGACGCCCGGCGGCACGTAGATGAAGGAGCCGCCCGACCACACCGCGGTGTTCAGCGCGGCGAACTTGTTGTCGCCGACCGGGATGACGGTGCCGAAGTACTCCTTGAACAGCTCCGGGTGCTCCCGCAGCGCCGTGTCGGTGTCCAGGAACAGCACGCCCTGCTGCTCCAGGTCCTCGCGGATGGCGTGGTAGACGACCTCGGACTCGTACTGCGCGGCGACACCGGCCACGAGGCGCTGCTTCTCCGCCTCCGGGATGCCCAGCTTGTCGTACGTGTTCTTGATGTCCTCGGGCAGCTCTTCCCAGCTCGCCGCCTGCTTCTCGGTCGAGCGCACGAAGTACTTGATGTTGTCGAAGTCGATGTCCGACAGGTCGGCGCCCCAGTTGGGCATGGGCTTGCGGCCGAACAGGCGCAGGCCCTTCAGCCGCAGGTCGAGCATCCAGTCGGCCTCGTTCTTCTTCGCCGAGATGTCGCGGACCACGGCCTCGTTGAGCCCACGCTGCGCGTTGGCGCCGGCCAGGTCCGGGTCGGCCCAGCCGTACTCGTACTTGCCCAGGCCAGCGAGCTGGTCCTCGGTCGTGGTGATCTGCTCGGTCATGAGTCCGTCCCTATCGTGGCGCGGTCGTTGATCTGGAGAAGCTGAGTGCGTTTCGGCGGGCTGGGCTGCTGATCCCGGGCGGAGCCCGGAATGTGGGTCGTGCACACCCCGTCGCCGTGCGCGATCGTCGCGAGCCGCTGCACGTGCGTGCCGATCAGGCGGCCGATCACCTCGGTCTCGGCCTCGCACAGCTGCGGGAACTCGGCGGCGACGTGCGCCACCGGGCAGTGGTGCTGGCACAGCTGCCCGCCGGTCGCGATCGTGGACGCGCTCGCAGCGTATCCCTGAGCGGTCAGCGCCTCGGCGAGCGCCTCCGCGCGGGCGAGAGGATCGTCACCCGAGCCGCGTACGGCGGACTCGCAGCGCTGCTCGAGCGCGGCGACCTGAGCCGCGGCGAACGCGGCGACCTCCTGCTGCCCGCCGCGCTCGGCGATCCAGCGCAGCGCGGCCGCGGCCAGGCCGTCGTAGGCATGCCGGCCGAGCCCGTCCCGGGCGGCGTCGGTGAGCAGGAAGATCTTGGCGGGACGGCCCCGGCTCCGGGGGCCGCGCAGCACCTGCTCGCGGGCGGTGACCAGGCCCTCGGCGAACAGCGCGTCGAGGTGGCGGCGGACGCCGGCCGGGCTGAGACCCAGCTCCTCGCCGAGCGCCGCCGCGGTGGCGGGGCCCCGGGCGAGCAGCTCGAGCACCCGATCGCGGGTGCCCGGATGGCCCAGGCGGCGATCGGATGCCTCGACGATCACCGCACCCTTTTTCACTACACCAGTGTGACTTATTTAGTTCGACGTGCGCAAACCGCCCCCGGCGTGACACGTGACACTAGAGCCGCCCGCGCTCGGCGCGACCAGGCTGCCCGCCTACCATCGTCTCGTGCGCGATGTCGAGCCCGCCCCTGCTGCTCCCCTTCCCCGCCTGACCCGGCTGCTGGAGCGGGTGCCGGCGACCCGGCGGCTGCTCGACGCCGACGCGACCCTGCGCCGCCGCCTCGCGCTGACCGGCCTGCTGGCCAACATCGGCATCGTGGTCACCGGCGGGGCGGTGCGCCTGACCGGCTCCGGCCTCGGCTGCCCCACCTGGCCCAAGTGCACCGAGGACTCGTACGTCACCACCCCGGCGATGGGCTTCAACGGCGTCGTCGAGTTCGGCAACCGGCTGCTCACCTTCGTGCTCGGCGCCGTCGCGATCGCGCTCGTGCTGGCCGCCTGGCGGCACCCCCGGCTGCGGGCGCTGTCGGTGGCGCTGGCCGTGGGCATCCCCGGGCAGGGCGTGGTGGGCGGGATCACCGTGCTCACCGACCTCAACCCGTACGTCGTCGGCCTGCACTTCCTGCTCTCCGCCGCGATGATCGCCTTCTCGTACGCACTGTGGCAGCGCACCCTGCACCGGCCGGAGCCGGTGCCCGGCGCGGTCCGGCTGCGCGGGCTGACCTGGGCGCTGACCGCCGCCTCGGCCGCCGTGGTGGTGATCGGCGTGGTGGTCACCGGCAGCGGCCCGCACGCCGGCGACGACAAGGCCCGCCGCACCGGCCTGAACCCCGAGCTGATCTCGCAGCTGCACGTGGACGCGGTCTTCCTGATGCTCGGCCTGGCCGTGGCCTGCTGGTTCGCCGCCCGCGCCGTGACCTCGCCCGCGATGGCCCGCGCGAGCGCGATCCTGCTCGCCGTGTCGCTTGCCCAGGGCCTGATCGGGTTCGTGCAGTACTTCACCCACCTGCCCGCCGTGCTGGTCGGCTTCCACATGGCCGGCGCCTGCGCGGTGTGGGTCGCCACCCTCGCCGTGGTGTGGGCGACCGGCTTCGACGCCCCCGGAGCCGCTGGGAGCGCGCCCAGCGTGACCAGCCCCGAAACAGACCGGATATTGGTCACCGTCCGGTAACCGTCGGATTCCGATCCGGGCGTCAACCGGTCGCACATATGCCTCACCGGCCGCCCGGCGGAGCGATGATGACAGGGTGCCGACCTCTCTGCGCCGCGCGCCGCAGGCGCACCCCGACGACTCGCTGCCCGGCGTGGTGACCCGGGCCTTCACCACCACCGGCGACCTGGACTACTGGGCCAGCGTCCGGCACGCCGAGCACGCCGCCCAGGTCGCCGAGGAGCTGGCCACGCTCGTGCGCACCGGCCGCGCCGCCATCGCCCGCGAGCCGCTCGCGCAGGCGGTGGAGCTGCTGCTGGACACCCTCGACCACGCCGACGACGCCTCGGGCGCCCTGGACAACCTGCTCGGCCGCCTGCTGGCCACGCACGCCGAAGCCTGCCGCCAGTCCCCGCCCGACCCCGTGGAGCTGGCCGACTGGCTGGTCACCGTCCAGTTCGACACCGGCCGCTGGTGCCCCGTCGACATCTGGGCGTACGGCCCCGCCCTCGGCAGCACGGGCCTGGACCACTACCGGGGCGTGGTGCGCCGCCGCTGGGCCGCCGACCCCGGCGACCTGAGCGCCCGCGACGCCGTCGAACGCCTGGCCCGCTGGGAACGCGACACCGCCACCCTCATCGAGGTCATCGGCGGCGACCTCAAACACCCCGCCCAGTACGGCCGCCTCGCCCGCGCCCTCGCCGACATCGGCGAACCCGACCTCGCCCGCCACTGGGCCGAACGCGGCCTCGCCGCCCACCCCGAAGACCCCCCCGGCGCCGGCCTCCGCGACTTCCTCGCCCGCACCCCGTAACCCACCCCACCCCCGACCCCGCCCCGCCCCGAGCCGCGCCCCGCCGCGCCCCGCCCCGCCGCGCCCCGCCCCGCCGCGCCGCGCCGATCTTGCGCGAACTGTGGGTGCGACACGCCCATTCCGGGCAAATCCGCAACAGTTCGCGCAAGATCGTCGTGATCTTGGCACGGCACCGAGGGGAGATCGCTGTTTCCGGTCGGAATGTGCAGCGTGACTCCACTTTCCGACCGGAAGAGCTGATCATGCCCCCGCCCGCGGCGGTCCACGCGTTCCGGCTGCGGTACCCGGTTACAGGAGCGAGGTGAGGGCGGCGGCGAGGCGGTCGGCGGCGCCTTCGTCGTGGAGCATGAACACCGACGGCTCGGTCAGCTCCAGCTCCACGAGCAGCGGATTGCCGCGCTCGTCGGGGATCAGGTCGACGCGGGCGTACGCCAGCCCGGCCGGCAGGGTCGCCGCGACGGCCTCGCCCACGGCGCGCTCGGCGGCGGTCGGCACCCGCGGGCTGATCTCCTCGGGCTTGTACAGCGTGTCCATGCCCTCGTCGGGGCCGGTCAGCATGGCGCCCTTGCGGATGGCGTGGCTGTACGCCAGCCGGCCCGTCGCCGGGTCGGCGAAGAAGAGCAGGGCGGTCTCGCCGTACACGTCCACGCCGGTCAGGCACGGCTGCACCATGACGACCCGGCCCGCCTCGTGCAGCCGGCGCACGTGCGCGACGGCCAGCGCGGCGTCGGCGGGGCCGTAGCGGCCGGTGTCGCGGCTGCCCGCGCTGACGGCGGGCTTGACCACGTACTCGCCGGCGGGCGGCGTGAAGGCGTCGCCGGGCGCGAGGAAGGTGGTCGGGGTGACCGGCAGGCCGGCGGCGGCCAGCTCGGCGAGGTAGCGCTTGTCGGTGTTCCAGGCCACGGTCTCCGCCGAGTTCACCAGGCGGGGCACGCCGCGGGCCCAGGCGAGGAACTCGTCGCGGCGCTGGGCGTAGTCCCAGGTCGACCGCAGGGCCACCAGGTCGTACGCGGCCCAGTCGACGGCCGGGTCGTCCCACACGGCGGGCTCGGCGTCGACGCCGAGGGCGGCCAGGGCGGGCAGCACCAGCTGGTCGTCGGGTTCGAGCAGCGGGATCTCGGCACAGGTGACTATCGCGACGCGCGGGCAGTCCACGGATGCGGTATCGGAAACCAGGGCGACCCGGGCAGCTGCCCGGGTCGCGTGGTCAAGGGGTGTGCTCACAAGATCCGAATATAACCGGAGAGGTGAAAGAACCTCAGCGTGCCATCGTCCGCTTGGACATGGACCGCCACAGGTCGTTCGTAGGACGCATCAGCTCGATGAGCTCCCGCTCCCACTCGTTCTCCACGGTGACGCCGGCCCGCTCACAGGCGGCCCGGGCGATGTCGGTACTGGCGGCGAACTGGTCACCCCAGGCTCCGTCAGTGCCCACCAGCACGATACGTGCACCGCGCCGACCGACGTACTCGATGACTCCCTTGGCTCCCCCGTGCGCGCTCACGAACTCACGCAGGCCCGCCACGAGCGTGGCGGTGGGGTGCTCGATCGTCATCGTCGTATCTGAACCATCTGCCATGCCAAGCACCATAAGCAGAACGGACGTCCGGCGGAGGTATTGTGAGCACCTTTTGTGATTCCTGTTACGGGACTGCAACCCGGTAATCAAAGATCAGGTGTCCGAGTTCGCCCGGAAATATCACTGTCAATGCGTCGCAGAACGGACAGACGTCAGTCAGCTGGCTGACACTCCGCGAGCAAACCGGGCGTGTCCGGCCCAAACGGTAAAGAACCGCTCAGATGAACACGTCCACCGCGGCGGCCACGAACACGATCGTGAGGTACGCCGTGGACCAGTGGAACAGCCGCATCGGCTTGACCGGCTCGCCCTTCACCGTGCGGCTGTACAGGCCGTGCGCCTCCAGGATGAAGAAGCCGCCGCAGATGAGCGCGGGCAGGCCGTACACCGACGACATGCCCAGCGGCCACACCGCCAGCGACGTCGCCACCGTGAGCCAGGAGTAGACCACGGACTCGATCGCGACCCGGCGCGGGGTGGCGGTCACCGTGAGCATGGGGATGCCGGCGCGGGCGTAGTCGTCCTTGAACCGGATGGCCAGCGCGTAGAAGTGCGGCATCTGCCAGAAGAAGACGACGCCGAACAGCAGCCAGGCCGCCGGGGCCAGCGAGCCGGTGACGGCCGCCCAGCCGATCAGCACCGGCATCGCCCCGCACACGCCGCCCCAGAAGGTGTTGTGCGGAGTGGTGCGCTTGAGCCAGGCGGTGTAGATCACGTCGTAGTAGACGATCGCCGCCACCGTCAGCGCCGTGGCCAGCCAGTTCGTGAACAGCGCCATCAGCACCGTGGAGGCGACCGCCAGGGACAGGCCGAAGAACAGCGCCGAGCGCGGCGCCACCTTCTGCGTGACCAGGGGGCGGCGCGAGGTGCGGCCCATCAGCGGGTCGATGTCGCGGTCGATGTAGCAGTTGATCGCGTTGGCGGCGCCCGCCGCGAACGAGCCGCCGACCAGCACCACCAGCATCAGCCACAGCGACGGCAGGCCCTCGGCGGCCAGCATCATCGCGGGGACGGTCGTGATGAGCAGCAGCTCGACGATGCGCGGCTTGGTCAGCGAGACGTACGCCCCCACCGTCGCCCAGCGCGCACGGCGCTGCTGCGCCTGCGCGGCACGGGCGATGACGCCCGGCTGGACGGGGATCGTGGCGATCAGGGGGGACGAAAGATCTGCGGTGGCCGCCTCAGGCGACTCTGCGGCGAGCGTGCTCACCCGCTACACAGTACGGCAACGCTGGTCAAGCCCTGCGGGCGCGCCACCACGCGCGGAATGGACGGGTTCGCACATGTGCCGTGCAGGGTATGAGTAGGGTCAACACCGACGCAGGGCGACACCGTGGCCGCCCGCGCGACGATGCTTTGTACCTGCCGGAGCCCCAGGGCGTGGCGCACCAGACCACGGCCTGGCGGAGTTCGGACGAGCCCGCTAGGAGAAGCACAGCTGTGACCGAGCAGTTGATCTGGTCTGACATCGACCGCCGCGCGGTGGACACCGCCCGGGTCCTGGCCATGGACGCCGTCGAGAAGGCCGGCAACGGCCACCCGGGCACCGCGATGAGCCTCGCCCCCCTCGCCTACCTCCTCTTCCAGCGGGCCATGCGGCTGGACCCGAACGACCCCGACTGGACGGGCCGCGACCGCTTCGTGCTGTCCGCCGGGCACTCCAGCCTCACCCTCTACGTCCAGCTCTTCCTCGCCGGCTACGGCCTGGAGCTGTCGGACCTGCAGTCGCTGCGCCAGTGGGGCTCGCTGACCCCCGGCCACCCGGAGCACGGGCACACCCGCGGCGTGGAGACCACCACCGGCCCACTGGGCCAGGGCCTGGGCAACGCGGTCGGCATGGCCATGGCCGCCCGCCGCGAGCGCGGCCTGTTCGACCCGGACGCCGCCCCGGGCACCAGCCCGTTCGACCACCACATCTACGCGATCTGCTCGGACGGCGACATCGAGGAGGGCGTGACCCACGAGGTCTCCTCGATCGCGGGCCACCAGAAGCTCGACAACCTGATCGTCTTCTACGACGACAACGAGATCTCGATCGAGGACGACACCCGCATCGCGAAGTCCGAGGACGTCTGCAAGCGCTACGAGGCGTACGGCTGGCACGTCGAGCGGGTCGACTGGACCGGCGGCGACACCGGCTACCACGAGGACGTGCCCGCGCTGTGGGCGGCGATCCAGCGCGCCAAGGCGGTCACCGACAAGCCCAGCTTCATCGCGCTGCGCACCATCATCGGCTGGCCCGCGCCGACCAAGCAGAACACCGGCAAGATCCACGGCTCGGCGGTCGGCCCGAACGAGGCCGCCGCGGTCAAGGAGGTGCTCGGCTTCGACCCGGGCGTCGCGTTCCCGGTCGAGGACGAGGTGATCGCGCACACCCGCGCCATCCGCGAGCGCGGCCGCGTGCTGCACGAGCAGTGGAAGGAGTCCTTCCAGGACTGGGCCAGGGCCAACCCGGAGCGGCTGGCGCTGTTCGAGCGGATGAGCACCCGCACCCTGCCGCAGGGCTGGGAGGAGAAGCTGCCGAGCTTCCCCGCCGACGCCAAGGGCATCGCCACCCGCGCCGCGTCCGGCCAGGTGCTGACCGCACTGGCGCCGGTGCTGCCGGAGCTGTGGGGCGGCTCGGCCGACCTCGCCGAGAGCAACAACACCACCATGAAGGGCGAGCCGTCGTTCGTCCCGGCCGAGTTCGCCACCAAGGAGTTCCCCGGCGACGAGTACGGCCGCACGCTGCACTTCGGCATCCGCGAGCACGGCATGGGCTCGATCATGAACGGCATCGCGCTGCACGGCGGCACCCGCGTCTACGGCGGCACGTTCCTGGTCTTCAGCGACTACATGCGCCCGCCGGTGCGGCTGGCCGCGCTGATGAAGCTGCCGGTGACCTACGTCTGGACGCACGACTCGATCGGCCTCGGCGAGGACGGCCCGACCCACCAGCCGGTGGAGCAGCTGACCGCGCTGCGCGCCATCCCGGGCCTGGACGTGGTGCGCCCGGCCGACGCCAACGAGACCGCGCACGCCTGGCGGATGGCGCTGGAGCACAGCGACCGGCCGACCGCGCTGGCGCTGACCCGCCAGAACGTGCCCACGCTCGACCCGGCCAAGACGACCGCGGAGGGCTTCGCGCGCGGCGGATACGTCCTGGAGGAGGCCTCGACCGGCACCCCCGAGGTGATCCTGATCGCCACCGGTTCCGAGGTGTCGGTCGCCCTGGCCGCCCGCGAGCTGCTGGAGGACGAGGACACGCCCACCCGGGTCGTGTCGATGCCGTGCCAGGAGTGGTTCCGCGCGCAGGACGCCGGCTACCGCGAGTCGGTGCTGCCGGCCGGGGTCAAGGCCCGCGTCAGCGTCGAGGCCGGGATCGCGATGTCCTGGCGTGACCTGGTCGGCGACGCCGGCGAGTCGGTGAGCCTGGAGCACTACGGCGCCTCGGCGCCCGCGGCCACCCTGTTCGAGAAGTTCGGATTCACCCCGGAGGCGGTCGCCGAGGCGGCCCGCCGCTCCCTTTCCAAGGTAGGCGAGTGACACATGACTGATCCACTGGGCGAGCTCTCCGCCGCGGGCGTGGCGGTATGGCTCGACGACATCTCCCGGGAGCGGCTGACCGAGGGCGGCTCCCACACGGCGCTGACGAAGCTGCGTGACGAGTCGCACGTGGTCGGCGTGACCAGCAACCCGACGATCTTCGCCGGGGCGCTGGGCGGCAGCGACGACTACGACGTGCAGCTGCACGACCTGAAGGTGCGCGGCGTCTCGGTCGACGAGGCGGTGCGCATGCTCACCACGTACGACATCCGCTGGGCGTGCGACGTGATGCGCCCGGTCTTCGACGCCAGCGACGGCGTGGACGGCCGGGTGTCCATCGAGGTCGACCCGCGGCTGGCCGACCAGACCGAGCCGACCATCGCCGAGGCCAGGCAGCTGTGGTGGCTGGTCGACCGGCCCAACCTGTTCATCAAGATCCCGGCCACCCTGGCCGGCCTGCCCGCGATCACCGCGGCGCTGGCCGAGGGCATCAGCGTCAACGTCACGCTGATCTTCTCGCTGGAGCGCTACCGCGCGGTGATGGACGCCTGGCTGACCGGCCTGGAGCAGGCCAAGGCCAACGGGCACGACCTGTCGAAGATCGAGTCGGTGGCGTCGTTCTTCGTGTCGCGCTTCGACACCGAGATCGACAAGCGGCTGGAGAAGATCGGCGCCCCGGACGCGCTGGCGCTGCGCGGGCAGGCCGCCGTGGCCAACGCCCGCCTGGCGTACGGCGCGCACCTGGAGGTCGTGAACGGCCAGCGCTGGGCCGCGCTCAAGGCCGCCGGAGCCCGCCCGCAGCGGCCGCTGTGGGCCTCCACCGGCACCAAGAACGAGGCGTACCCGGACACGCTCTACGTCGAGCAGCTCATCGCGCCGAACACGGTCAACACCATGCCGGAGAAGACCATGAAGGCCTTCGCCGACCACGGCAAGGTGCCCGGCGACACCGTCACCGGCGGCCTGCAGTCGGCCCAGATGACCCTCGACGCGCTGCGCGAGGTCGGCGTCGACTACGACGACGTCGTCGAGTTCCTGGAGCGCGACGGCGTGGCGAAGTTCGACGCCAGCTGGAAAGAGCTGCTCGAGGGCGTACAGCAGAAACTGGAGCAGGCGTGAGCGAGCAGCGCGAGCGAACCATGTCGTCGTGCCGTCACGCCGCCGACGAGCGCAGCGAGGAGAAGGCGTGACGGAGGAGATGTCTGTGGGCGGGGGGCTGACCGTACGGGTCTCCCCCGAGGTCGCCGCCGCGGCGGAGCCGGTGCTCGCCGAGCTGCTGACCGACGGCGTGCCGGCCAGGCTGGCCGCCAAGGACCCGACGCTGTGGGGTCCGGCCGCCGAGTCCGAGGCGGCGATCCGGCTGGGCTGGGTGGACACCTTCCAGCGCAGCCGGGCGCTGCTGCCGCAGCTTGCCGAGCTGCACGAGGAGCTGGGCGACCTGGACCACGTGGTGCTGGCCGGCATGGGCGGCTCCTCGCTGGCCCCTGAGGTGATCTCGCTCACCGTCGGCAAGCGGCTGACGGTGCTGGACACCACCGACCCCGGCCAGGTGGCCGCGGCGCTGCGCGACCGGCTGGACCGCACCGTGGTGGTGGTGTCCAGCAAGTCCGGCGGCACCATCGAGACCGACAGCCACCGCCGGGCGTACTGGCAGGCCTTCCTCGACGCCGGGCTGGCCCCGGCCGAGGCGGGACGCCGGTTCGTCATCGTCACCGACCCCGGCTCGCCGCTGGAGGCGACCGCCCGCGAGATGGGCGCGTTCGTCATCCTGGCCGACTCCGACGTGGGCGGGCGCTACTCGGCGCTGACCGCGTTCGGCCTGGTCCCGACGGCGCTGGCCGGGGTGGACGTGGCCGAGCTGCTGGACCAGGCCGAGGAGTTCGCGGCGACGCTGACCGCCGACGTCGACAACCCGGCGTTCCTGCTGGGCGCGGCGATGGGCGCGGCAGCCCGCAACGGCCGCGACAAGATCGCGCTGGTGGACGACGGCAGCGGCATCACCGGCCTGGGCGACTGGGCCGAGCAGCTCATTGCCGAGTCCACCGGCAAGGAGGGCAGGGGCATCCTGCCGGTCGTGGTGGAGACCCCCGTCAGCGCCGGGGCGACCGGCCCGGACGTGCTCACCGCCACGGTCGGCGGCGCGCTCGGCGTGGGCGCGGTGCCCGGCAGCGGGGTCGTCCCGCACGTCTCGGTCAACGGGGCGCTGGGCGCGCAGTTCCTGTGCTGGGAGGCGGCGACCGCGGTGGCCGGGCGGGTGCTCGGCATCGACCCGTTCGACCAGCCCAACGTGACCGAGTCCAAGCAGAACACCGCGAAGATCCTGGACGGCGGCCTGCCGGTGGCGGAGCCGTCGTTCACCGAGGGCGACGTGGTCGGGTACGGCGACGCGGCCTCGCTGGAGGATGCGCTGCGCGGCCTGGTGGCGGCGGCCGGCGAGCACGGCTACCTCGCGATCATGGCGTACCTGGACCGGTTCGCCGACGCCGACACCGCCAAGCTGCGCGAGCTGCTGGCGGCGGCGAGCGGCCGCCCGGTCACCTTCGGCTGGGGCCCGCGCTTCCTGCACTCGACCGGCCAGTACCACAAGGGCGGCCCGCAGGTCGGCGCGTTCCTGCAGATCACCGGCGAGGCGGCCGAGGATCTGCCGGTGCCCGGCAAGCCGTACACCTTCGGGCAGCTGCAGGCGGCACAGGCCGGCGGCGACCGGCAGGCGCTGGCCGGGCGCGCGCGCCCGCTGCTGCACCTGCACCTGACCGACCGTGCCAAGGGCATCGCCCAGCTGCTGGAAGCGGCCGCGCGCCTGGCGCCCGACGAGGAAGGTGACGTCACGTGACCGTGTCGTCCGACCCGCAGCGGACCAACCCGCTGCGGGACCCCCAGGACCGCCGCCTGCCGCGGATCCCGGAGCCATGCGCGCTCGTCATCTTCGGGGTCACCGGTGACCTCGCCCGCAAGAAGCTCATCCCGGCGGTGTACGACCTGGCCAACCGGGGCCTGCTGCCGCCCGGCTTCGTCATCGCCGGGTTCGCCCGGCGCGACTGGGGCGACGGCGACTTCGAGAGCGTGGCCCGCACCGCGGCCATGGAGCACGCGCGCACCCCGTGGCGCGAGGAGGTCTGGGCCCGGCTGGCCGGCAACATCCGGTTCGTGGGCGGCGCGTTCGACGACGACGCCGCCTTCGACCGGCTGTCGCAGTGCCTGAACGAGCTGCGCGACACCCACGGCATCCAGGGCAACGCCGCGTTCTACCTGTCCATCCCGCCGGCGGCGTTCCCGACCGTGCTCAAGCAGCTGGAGCGGACCGGCATGGCGGACAACGCCAAGTCCGGCGGCTGGCGGCGGGTCGTGGTGGAGAAGCCGTTCGGCGAGGACCTGGCCTCGGCCAAGGCCCTCAACGACCTCGTCGACGACGTGGTCACCGCCGAGGACGTCTTCCGCATCGACCACTACCTGGGCAAGGAGACGGTCCAGAACATCCTGGCGCTGCGCTTCGCCAACTCGCTGTTCGAGCCCCTGTGGAACTCCAAGTACGTCGACTCGGTGCAGATCACCATGGCCGAGGACGTCGGCATCGGCACCCGGGCCGGCTTCTACGACGCCACCGGCGCGGCCCGCGACGTGCTGCAGAACCACCTGATGCAGCTGCTCGCGCTGGTCGCCATGGAGGAGCCCACCACGTTCGACGCGTCGGAGATCCGCGCCGAGAAGCTCAAGGTGCTGCGGGCCACCGTGCCGCCGAAGGACGTGGCGGCCGAGACCGTGCGCGGGCAGTACCTCAAAGGCTGGGTGGCCGGCGCCCGGGTGCCCGGCTACCTGGAGGAGGCCGACGTCCCCGCGGACTCCACCACCGAGACGTACGCGGCGGTGCGGCTGACCATCCAGAACCGCCGCTGGGCGGGCGTGCCGTTCTACATCCGCGCGGGCAAGCGCTTGCCGCGCCGGGTGACCGAGGTCGCGGTGCTCTTCAAGAAGGCACCGCACCTGCCCTTCTACCCGGAGGACGTGGAGCTGCTAGGCAACAACCAGCTGGTGATCCGGGTGCAGCCGGACGAGGGCGTGATGCTCAAGTTCGGCTCGAAGGTGCCCGGCACCCAGATGGAGCTGCGCGACATCACCATGGACTTCGCGTACGGCGAGGCCTTCACCGAGTCCAGCCCGGAGGCGTACGAGCGGCTCATCCTCGACGTGCTGCTCGGCGACCGGACGCTGTTCCCGGACGCGGCCGAGGTCGAGGAGGGCTGGCGCATCATCGACCCGCTGGAGGACGCCTGGACGGGCACCAAGCCCGCCACCTACCGGGCGGGCGAGTGGGGTCCGCGCGAGGCCGACGAGATGCTGGCCCGCGAGGGCCGCTCCTGGCGGCGGGCATGAGCGCGCCGAAGACTCTCTGCGGAAGTGGGACGGAATGCTAGCCCTGTGGGACACCACCGGTAACGAGGTGGTGCGCAAGCTCGCCTCGGAGCGGCGCAACGCGGGCGGCGTCGCCAGCGGTCTCGCGCTCAACCTGGTCGTCATCGTGGACGAGGGCCGGGTCCGGCAGGTCGAGGACGCGGCCACCATCGCCGCCGCGTCGCACCCCTGCCGCCTGCTCGTGGTCAGCCGCGGCCCGGTGGCCGGGGTGGACGCGGCGACGGCGAACGCCAAGGACCGGCTCGACGCCGAGATCGTGGTCGGCGGCCGGCTCGGCCCGTGCGAGGCGGTCATCATGCGCATGCACGGCCGGCTCGCGCTGCACAGCGAGTCGGTGGTCATGCCGCTGCTGGCCCCGGACGTCCCGGTGGTCACCTGGTGGCACGGCTGCCCGCCGGAGCACATCGCGTACGACCCGCTGGGCGTGGTCGCCGAGCGCCGGGTCACCGACATCGCGCAGTGCCCCGACCCCGCCGCGGCGCTGCGGCAGCGCGCGGTGGACTACGCCCCCGGCGACACCGACCTGTCCTGGACCCGCCTGACCGGCTGGCGCTCGCTGATCGCGGGCGCGTTCGACACCGCCGACTCCGGCGCGGTCGCGGCGAAGGTGTACGCCTCCCCCGCCGACCCGCTGGGCGCCCTGCTGCGCGGCTGGATCATCGCGCGCACGGGCATCCCGGTGGAGCAGGCCGACTCGCCCCAGGGCACGCTGTCGGGCGTCGAGTTCCGGCTGGCCGACGGCGGCAGCCTGAGCCTGCACGCCACCGGGGACGGGATGGCGCTGCTGCGCAAGAGCGGCTCCACCCACGACCAGGTGCTGCCGCTGGTCGAGCGGCGCCTCGGCGAGGTGCTGGCCGAGGAGCTGCAGCGGCTCGACGCCGACCAGCCGTACGCCGCGGCCCTGGCCGCCGCGACCGGCTCGGCCGGGCTGGGCGAGCGCGTGGGCGTGCGTACCCACATCTGGCAGGACCCGGCGTGGGAGATGGCCGCCGCATGAGCGAGTCGTCTGTCGTCGTGCACGCGGATTCGCGGCTGCTGGCCGAGGCGGTGGCGGCGCGGCTGATCGTGCGGCTGCTCGACGCCCAGGCCGAGCGCGGCTCCGCCGACATCGTGCTGACCGGCGGCCGGGTCGCGGCCGCCGTGTACCGGGCGGTGCTGGCCAACCCGGCCCGGGACGCGGTCGACTGGTCCCGGGTCGACCTGTGGTGGGGCGACGAGCGGTTCCTGCCCGCCGGCGACCCGGACCGCAACGAGACGCAGGCGCGCGAGGCCCTGCTGGACGCGCTGCCGCTCGATCCGGCCCGGGTGCACCCGATGCCACCCTCGGACGGGCCCGACGGCGCAGATCCCGAGCTGGCCGCCGCCCGCTACGCGGCGGAGCTGGCCCGGTCCGCGCCCGGCTCGGCCGCGCTGCCGCACTTCGACGTGCTGCTGCTCGGGGTGGGTGAGGACGGGCACGTGGCGTCGGTGTTCCCCGAGCATCCGGTGGCGTACGAGACGCGCCCGGTCAGCGCGGTGCGGGGCAGCCCGAAGCCGCCGCCGGTCCGGACCACGCTCACCCTCCCGGCGATCAACACCGCCGAGGAGGTGTGGCTGATCGCGGCCGGCCCGGACAAGGCGGGCGCGGTGGGCATGGCGCTGTCGGGGGCGGGGCCGGTGCAGCTGCCCGCGGCCGGGGCGCGCGGCGTCTCGCGCACCGTCTGGCTGCTGGACCGGGCCGCGGCGGCGCAGGTGCCGCTGAGCTCGCGCGCGCTGCGCTGACCTGTCAGAACGTCAAAGCTCGGCCCGTGCTGTGGGAACAGCACGGGCCGAGCTTTTGATGTTCGAGGAACCGGGGCCCGTCAGCTGACGTTGCCGGCGGCCATCTCGAGCTTCAGCCAGAGGCCGAGTCCGACAATGCAGGCGAACCAGACGATACCCACCAGGACGGTGTAGCGGTCGAGGTTCTTCTCCGCCACCGACGATCCGGCCAGGCTCGACGAGACGCCGCCGCCGAACATGCTGGACAGGCCGCCGCCCTTGCCCCGGTGCAGCAGGACCAGCAGCGTCAGCAGACCGCTGGTGATGATCAGCAACACGATCAACGTGTAGGCGAAGCCGATCGGCATGAGCAGATGTCCTTAGGTTCGGTGGCCGCTCGCGCGGCCGCGGGTGTCGGTCAACAATAGCGGGCGACTCGACCGGCTAGGAGCCCGAGGAGGTCACATCCACCGGAATCGAGGGATCCTTGAGCCCCAGCGAGGCCAGATCCGGCGCTCCGAACTGCGAGTGGATGAACGCCCCGGCGACGTTGGAGCCGTACATCCGGATCGAGTTCGGGTAGAGCACCGGGATCGTGACGGCCATCTCGGAGAGCTTGCTGTCCAGCTCGCCCCAGAGCTTGTACTGCCGCCCCGCGTTCGGCTCGGCCATCGCGTCGGCGATCGCCTTGTTGATCTCGGCATCGACCAGGAACGAGTAGTTCGACCCGCTCTGCTCGCCCGTCGGCTTGACCAGCGCGCCGTCGAACAGCGGCGGGATGACCGCCGAGCCGTTGGCCCAGTCCGGGATCCAGCCCGCGTACACCAGGTGGTTGCCGTGGCCGACGTCGGCGATCCGGCCCCAGTACTCGCCCGCGGGGTAGCGCTTGAGGTTGACCTTCACGCCGATGCGGACGTACGCGTCGACCATGGTCTTGACGTACCGGGCGATCGTGTCGTTGTCGGGCAGCGCCACGGAGATGGTCTCGGGGCAGGTCACGCCCTCGGCCTTCGCCTTGTCGATCAGGGCGAGCGCCTTGTCCTCGTTGCCGTCGCCGTCGAGCAGCGTGTCGTAGTGGTCGAACTTGGCGTGCGCGGCCAGACCCGGCGGGATCATCGAGGTCGCCAGGTCACCGATGATCGAACCGCCCATGGCCTGGCGGTACTTGCGCTTGTTGAACGCGTACGCCAGCGCCTTGCGGCAGTCCAGGTTCTTGATCAGCGTGGTGTTGATGGCGAAGTAGCGCACCGCGCCGGACGGGCCGGTGGCCACCCGCTGCGACAGCTTCGGGTCGTTGATCACCTGCTGCAGGAAGTTCGGCGCCACGTTGGTCTGCAGCATCAGGGTGTTGCGGTCGGCGCCCTGGTCCTGGATCAGCGCGTTGGTCACGGCCGGGTCGTTCGCGTTCACCTGGAACACGATCTTGTCCGGGTGCGCCTTGCGCACCGCGTCCAGGGTGCCCGACCAGTGCTCGTTGCGGACCAGCGTGAAGGTGTTGTCGTCCTTCTTGCGCGGCTCCACCCGGTACGGCCCGTTGGACAGCGGACGCAGGTCGTAGGCGTCCTTGTCACCGTCGGCACCGGGCTTGGCCGGGGAGAAGATCGGCAGCGCCACCGTGTAGTTGAAGTCGCCCGCGGGCTGCTTCAGCCGGAACTTGATGGTGTACGCGTCCTCGCAGCTGACCGACTCCAGCTCCTTGCCGCTGTACGGGCCCTCGTAGTGCGGGGTGTTGTCGGCCAGCATCAGCTCGGCGTAGGGCAGGCCCGAGTCGAACAGGGCGGCGAAGTTGCGCTCCACGCCGTACTTGAGCTGCTGGCAGTTGACGGCCGCGCCGTCCTCCCACTTCACGCCCTCGCGCAGCTTGAACTCCCAGACCGTGTTGTTCTCGGTCGGGCGGCCGAGGTCGGTGGCGAGGTCGGGCACCAGCTCACTGCTGGCCGCGCCGGGCTCGGCCTTGTACGTCGTCAGCGTGCGCGACAGCAGGCGGCTGATGTTGGCGTCCATCGCGGCCGCGATGCGCTGCGGGTCGAGGTGCTCCGGCAGCCCGGGCAGCACGACGCGCAGGGTGCCGCCGGACGAGACGGTGTCGTTCGCGTCGGCCGCCGAGTCGCAGGCCGAGGCGGCACCGAGCGCCAGGACCGCCACCGCGGCCGCGGTCAGCCGGCGCAGGCGACGAACGTGCGCAGTCGCCTGGCGCGCCACGTGGGTGGCGGCGCGCCTCGACGAGCCACGTTCATTGAGCGAGGGGTTCGGCATCGTCGTCCTCCCAGCGGGCGTGGGGGTGGCCCGCCAAGGATCTCAAGGGGTGGTCTGGGGGGTGGGCCGGTGCAACATCAAAGTCGCCCCGTCTCGCGCACACTCTAGGCACTCCCACGGCCGCCGCGGCAGCCGGGAGCCGGATCGCAACAAAGCGGGACTGCGGGCATCCGAGAGATCACTAAGCGTGTCCGGACCGTTATGCCGAAAGCTCCGCCCGCGCTGCCGGAGCAGTGCGGGCGGAGCTTCGGGTGCGGCCTGCGCCGCGGTGTCTACCTGCTCAGACGCCGAGGCGGCAGAGCCGGGTGAACTCTTCGGCGTCCAGGCTGGCGCCGCCCACGAGGGCGCCGTCCACATCGGGCTGCGCCATGATCGCGGCCACGTTGCCCGCCTTCACCGAACCGCCGTAGAGGATGCGCGCGGCCTGCGCGACGTCCTCGCCCTGGGTCTTGGCCAGCTGCCCGCGGATCGCGCCGATGACCTCCTGGGCGTCCTCGGGCGTGGCGGTCTTGCCGGTGCCGATCGCCCAGACCGGCTCGTACGCCACCACGACCTTGCCGACCTCGGCCGCCGACAGCCCGGCCAGCCCGCCGTCGAGCTGCGCGAGCGTGTACTCGACGTGCTCGCCCTTCTCGCGGATGTCCAGGCCCTCGCCCACGCACAGGATCGGCGTGATGTCGTTGGCCAGCGCCGCCTTCACCTTCGCGTTGACCAGCGCGTCGCTCTCGGCGTGGTACTGCCGGCGCTCGGAGTGGCCGACCGTCACGAACGAGCAGCCCAGCTTCGCCAGCATGCTGCCTGCGATCTCACCGGTGTACGCGCCGGAGGCGTGCGCGGACAGGTCCTGCGCGCCGTACTTGATGAGCAGCCGGTCGCCGTCCACCAGCGTCTGCACGCTGCGGATGTCGGTGAACGGCGGGAGCACCGCCACCTCGACGGCCTCGAGCTGCTTCTCGGTCAGGCTGAACGCCAGCTTCTGCACGAGCGCGATGGCCTCGAGGTGGTTGAGGTTCATCTTCCAGTTGCCGGCCATCAGCGGCCGGCGCTTGACCTCTGCCATCACTTCTCCAGGGCTTCGAGACCGGGCAGCTTCTTGCCCTCGAGGTACTCCAGGGAGGCGCCGCCGCCCGTGGAGATGTGACCGAACGCGGCGTCGTCGAGGCCGAGCGCGCGCACCGCCGCGGCGGAGTCGCCGCCGCCGACCACGGTGAAGCCGTCCACCTTGGTGATGGCCTCGGCCACGCCCCGGGTGCCGCCCGCGAACGGGGCCAGCTCGAACACGCCCATCGGGCCGTTCCAGAACACCGTCTTCGCGCCGCCGAGCGCGTCGGCGAACAGCGCCACCGACTCCGGGCCGATGTCCAGGCCGAGCCAGTCGGCCGGGATCGCCGTCGCGGCGACGGTGTCGGTCTGCGCGTCGGCGGCGAACTTGTCGGCCACCACCACGTCGGTGGGCAGCACGATCCGGTCGCCGGCCCGCGCGAGCAGGTCACGGCAGGTGTCGAGCATCTCCTCCTGCAGCAGCGAGGCGCCCACCTCGTGGCCCTGGGCCTTGAGGAAGGTGAAGCACATGCCGCCGCCGATGAGCAGCTTGTCGGCCTTGCCGAGCAGGGCCTCGATCACCGCGAGCTTGTCGGAGACCTTCGAGCCGCCCAGCACCACGACGTACGGCGTGGCGGGGGACTCGGTGAGGCGCTTGAGCACCTCGACCTCGCGCAGCACCAGGCCGCCCGCGTAGTGCGGCAGCCGGGCGGGCACGTCGTAGACGCTGGCGTGCTTGCGGTGCACCGCGCCGAACGCGTCGTCGACGTACACGTCCGCGAACGCGGCGAGCTGGTCGGCGAACGCGCCGCGCACGGCGTCGTCCTTGCTGGTCTCGCCCGCGTTGAAGCGCAGGTTCTCCAGCAGCACCACGTCGCCGCCGGTCAGCGCCGCGACGGCGCGCTGCGCCGACTCGCCCACGGTGTCGGCCGCGAACGTCACCGCCGAGCCGAGCAGCTCGGCGAAGCGGGTGGCCACCGGGGCCAGCGTGAACTTCGGGTCGGGCGCGCCCTTCGGGCGGCCCAGGTGCGACATGACGATCACCGAGGCGCCCGCGTCGCGCAGCGCCGTGATGGTCGGCAGCACCGCCCGGATCCGGCCGTCGTCGGCGATCGTCCCGGGGCTGTCCTTGACGAAGGGCACGTTCAGGTCGGCGCGCACCAGCACGCGCCGACCCGAGACGCCCTCGGCGAGCAGTTCGTCGAGGCTGCGCATTACAGCGAGGCACCCACGAGCTTGGTGAGGTCCACCAGGCGGTTCGAGTAGCCCCACTCATTGTCGTACCAGCCGACGACCTTCACCTGGTTGCCGATGACCTTGGTCAGGCCGGCGTCGAAGATGCAGGAGGCCGGGTCGGTCACGATGTCCGAGGACACGATCTCGTCCTCGGTGTACACCAGGATGCCCTTGAGCGGGCCCTCGGCCGCGGCCTTGATCGCGGCGTTGACCTCCTCGACCGACGTCTCGCGGGCGGCGGTGAAGGTCAGGTCGGTGGCCGAGCCGGTCGGGATCGGCACGCGCAGCGCGAAGCCGTCCAGCTTGCCCTTGAGCTCCGGCAGCACCAGGCCGATCGCCTTGGCGGCGCCGGTCGAGGTCGGCACGATGTTCAGGGCCGCGGCGCGGGCGCGACGCAGGTCCTTGTGCGGGCCGTCCTGCAGGTTCTGGTCCTGGGTGTACGCGTGGATCGTGGTCATCAGACCCTTCTCGATCCCGATCGCGTCGTTGAGGACCTTCGCCATGGGGGCGAGGCAGTTCGTGGTGCAGGAGGCGTTCGAGATGATCGTGTGCTTGGCGGCGTCGTACTTGTCGCCGTTCACGCCGAGCACGACGGTGATGTCCTCACCCTTGGCCGGAGCCGAGATGATGACCTTCTTCGCGCCGTTGTCCGCGTGCACCTTCGCCTTGGACGCGTCGGTGAACAGACCCGTCGACTCGATCACGATGTCGGCGCCCAGGTCACCCCACGGCAGCTTGCCCGGGTCCCGCTCGGCGAACGCCTTGAACGACTTGCCGTTGACCGTCAGCTCGGTCTCGGTCGCCTTCACCTCGTAGGGCAGGCGGCCCAGGATCGAGTCGTACTTGAGCAGGTGCGCCAGGGTCGCGTTGTCGGTCAGGTCGTTCACGGCCACCAGCTCGATGTCCGCGCCGGACGCCAGCAGCGCCCGGTAGAAGTTACGCCCGATACGGCCGAAGCCGTTGATGCCAACCCGGATGGTCACAGGTCCCATCTCCTCGCCATGTGCGCCGACTGGCGGCTTTTACGCCAAGTGCGGCGGCCGATAGGTCACTCGCCCGGTCACGCCGCCAGCCCACCTGGCAACGGCATCGCGGCCGAGCCGCCGGCAGCGTCGCCGTACGGTTCCGACCCTAGCTGAGCTGTGACGGACATCCCCGCCGGGGTCTTTGTTTCACGCCCGTGTCCCCTGTCACACGAGACGGCAACGATCGCAGGCGTCAAGATCGCGTCGATCTTGCGCGAACTGTTGCCCTTTTGCCCGATGGGGGCGTGTCGTACCCACAGTCCGCGCAAGATCGACGCGATCTTGACGCCTGCGATCGTTGCCGTCTCGTGTGACCGAGCCGCTGGACGCGGTGTTCGCCGCACGCTCGCGCATCGGCAGCTGGCTGGAGGACGTGCCCGAGGC
>NZ_JBFAOU010000068.1:0-39165 GCF_040675365.1 Catellatospora sp. NPDC049609
GGCCTATCTGGATGACTTTTTCGAGATCACACTCATCCAGATAGGCCAACGTCGATTATGGGCACCCGTCGACCCGCAGGCGTTGACCGTGAGTGAGTGGCTTGGGTAATGTGCGGCCGCACGGAAAGCGTTTACCATCGCGTTTCTACGACGGCCCTGGACCCCACTCACCCTCGGAGCGCCAGCATGTCCGCACGTCATGACAGCCCCTGGTGGCGAGACGCCGTGATCTACCAGGTGTATCCGCGCAGCTTCGCCGACGGCAACGGTGACGGCGTCGGCGACCTCGCGGGCCTGCGCGAGCGCCTGCCGTACCTGCGCGATCTCGGCGTGGACGCGATCTGGCTCAGCCCCTGGTACGTCTCCCCGATGGCCGACGCCGGCTACGACGTGGCCGACTACCGCGACATCGACCCGCTGTTCGGCACGCTGGTCGAGGCGGAGGAGCTGATCGCGCAGGCGCACGCGCACCGGCTGCGCGTGATCGTCGACATCGTGCCCAACCACTGCTCCGACGCGCACCCGCGGTTCCGGGCGGCGCTCGCGGCCGGGCCCGGCTCGCCGGAGCGGGAGCTGTTCTGGTTCCGCCCCGGCCGGGGCGAGCACGGCGAGCTGCCGCCCAACGACTGGGGCTCGCACTTCGGCGGCCCGGCCTGGACGCGCGCCGCCGACGGCGAGTGGTTCCTGCACATGTTCGCCCCCGAGCAGCCCGACTGGAACTGGGACCATCCCGCCGTACGCGAGGACTTCCAGGTCACGCTGCGGTTCTGGCTCGACCGCGGGGTGGACGGGTTCCGCATCGACGTCGCCGACCACCTGGTCAAGGACCCGGCGCTGCCGGACGCGGCCGGGCTCGGGCCGGACGTGATCCGGCCGTGGCGCGACCAGGAGGGCGTGCACGAGATCTACCGGGAGTGGCGCAAGATCGCCGACTCGTACCCGCAGCGTGGGGTCTTCGTGGGCGAGCTGTGGGACGAGGACCCCGTGCGGTTCACCCGCTACCTGCGCCCGGACGAGCTGCACACCGGCTTCAACTTCCCGTTCCTGTCCTGTCCCTGGGACGCGGCCGCGTTCCGCGACGTCGTCGACCGCACGCTGGCCACCCACGCGCTGGTCGGCGCGCCCGCCACCTGGGTGCTGTCCAACCACGACGTGGTACGCCACGCGACCCGCTACGGCCGGGCGCACACCGCGCACTCGTTCGACGACGCGAAACACGTCGAGCCGAGCGACCTGGCGCTGGGCACCCGGCGCGCCCGTGCCGCCGCGCTGCTCAGCCTGGCCCTGCCCGGCTCGGCCTACCTCTACCAGGGCGAGGAGCTGGGCCTGCCCGAGGTCGAGGACATCCCCGACGCGCTGCTGCAGGACCCGCGCTGGCTGCGCTCCGGGTTCACCGACCGGGGCCGGGACGGCTGCCGGGTGCCGCTGCCCTGGTCCGGCGACGCCGCGCCGTACGGGTTCAGCCCGCCGGGCGCGACCGCCCCGCCGTGGCTGCCGCAGCCGGCGAGCTGGGCCCGGCTGTCGGCCGCCGCGCAGACCGGCGACCGGCGCTCCACGCTCGAGCTCTACCGCCGCGCGCTGCACCTGCGCCGCACCGAGCCCGACCTCGGCGACGGCACCCTGACCTGGCTGCCCTCGGACGGCGACGTGCTGCACTTCCGGCGCGGCGACGGCTTCGCCTGCCTGGTCAACCTCGGCGACCGCGCGGTGCCGTTGCCGCCGTACGAGTACGTCCTGCTCACCAGCGACCCCCTGGAGGATCTGAAAGTCGCCCCGCACAGCGCCGTCTGGCTGCGTGTGGCATGAGCGGCCGTGTTCTCGTCGTCGGGATCGACGGCGTACGCCTGGACACGCTGCGCGCCGCGCACACCCCGCACCTGGACGCGGTCGAGGCGGCGGGCTGGCTGGCCGAGTTCGAGCTGAGCGAGGACGCGCCGACCCTGTCCGGGCCGGCCTGGGCGTCCGTCGCGACCGGACTGTGGCCCCGGGTGCACGGCATCCACGGCAACGTGTTCGCCGGGCACCGGCTGGCCGCGTTCCCCGACGTGTTCACCACGGCCCGGCGCCGCGGCTTCGCCACCTACGTCGGCGCGACCTGGTCGCCCCTGGTCACCACCGAGTACGGCGGCCCGCTGTTCGCCGCGCCGACCCGCCTGGCGTACGCCGACGGGCACGCGCTCGGCCACGACCGCGCCGACCGGCACATCGCCGACGATGCGGCCCGCGTGCTGGGCGCCGAGGGTGTCGACGCCGCGTTCGTCTACCTCGGCGAGCCCGACGAGGTCGCGCACGAGCTCGGCACCGGCCCGCAGTACACGGCCGCCATCGAGCGGGCCGACCTGCATCTCGGGCTGGTGCTCGACGCGGTCCGCGCCCGTCCCCGCTTCGCCGCCGAGGACTGGACCTTCCTCGTGGTCACCGATCACGGGCACCGCGACGAGGGCGGGCACGGCGGGCGTACCCGCTGGGAGCGCACCGCGTGGCTGGCCGCCTGCGGCGCGGGCATCGGCCCGCACGCCCCCGCCGGGGTTAACCACGTGTCCGTCGCCCCCACGGTCCTGGACGCACTCGGCCAGGACCTGCGCCATGAGAGCCACCTCGCGGGCACCTCGCTGCTCGCCCGACCGGCGGACCGGCTTCCCGCCGGCGACGACGCCGAGCGGACTGCCGGGTCGACCGGAGGCTCTGCCGGCCACGCCGCCCGGCGTGCTGCCGAAACGCCCGGGGACCTTGCCGAAGACTCCGCCGCGCGCGCCGCCGAACCGGCTGGGGACCTTGCCGGCCACGCCGCCGGGCGCGCCGCCGAACCGGCTGGGGACCTTGCCGGCCACGCCGCCGGGCGTGCCGCCGAGTCGGCCGGGGTCTGACGTGTCGCCGCTGGCCTTCGGCCTGATCGCCGCGTCGGTGCTGTGCCACGCCACCTGGAACCTGATGTCCAAGCGGGCCGCCGCCGGGGGCACCGTCTTCGTCGCCGTGTGGTCGGTGGTCGCGGCGCTGATCTGGGCGCCGTTCGGCATCTGGGCGCTGGTCACCAGCTGGGACCGGCTCGGCTGGGGCAGCGCCGTGCTGCTCGGCGGGGCGGCGCTGCTGCACACCGGGTACTACCTGCTGCTGCAGCGCGGCTACGCCGTCGGGGACCTGTCGGTGGTGTACCCGATCGCCCGCGGCCTGGGCCCGGTGCTGATCTGCGCGGTGGCGGTGCCGTTCTTCGGTGAGGACCCCGGCCTGCTCGGCTGGGCGGGCACGCTGGCGCTGTCGGTCAGCGTGGCCATGATCGGCCGCCCGGACGCCGACGCGCTCAAACGCCCCGCCCCGATCCTGTACGCGCTCGCGGTCGGCGTCTTCATCGCGGCGTACACCCTGTGGGACCGCAACGCGGTCGCGGTGGCCGCGCTGTCGCCGATCCTGGTCAACTGGGGTGGCGACACCGGCCGCGCGGTGATGCTCGCGCCGTGGCTGTTCCGGCACCGCGCGAAGGTGCGCCAGGTGTGGCGCGAGCACCGCCGCGAGGTATTCGGCACTGCGATCTGCTCGCCCGGGGCGTACATGCTGGCCCTGACCGCGATGACGATGGCACCGGTGACCGTCGTCGCGCCGCTGCGCGAGGTCAGCGTGCTGCTGGTGGTGTTCCTCGGCGCCCGGCTGCTGGGCGAGCGCGACATGTGGCGGCGACTCGTCGCAGCCCTGGGCGTCGTGCTCGGCGCCGTCGGCGTGACCCTCGGCCGCGGCTGACCCCAAGATCGCGCCGATCTTGCGCGTACGGTGGGGACGACACGCCCTCACCGGACAAATCCCTAACAGTTCGCGCAAGATCGATACGATCTTGGGGCACGGGCGGTCGGCGGCGGGGTTGAGGTGCTGCTCGTCACGCCGCGCCCGGCCCGGATGACGGGATGGCGCGCCTGGTGGATCAACAGGTTGAGTAGCCTGTGCGTATGAGAATCGGTGTTGTCGGAGCCACCGGCCAGGTCGGCGGCGTCATGCTCAAGGTGCTCGCGGAGCGCAAGTTCCCCGTCGACGAGCTGCGGCTGTTCGCCTCGGCCCGCTCGGCCGGGCGCACCCTGACGTGGCAGGACACCGAGATCACGGTCGAGGACGCGGCCACCGCCGACTACACCGGGCTCGACATCGTGCTGTTCTCGGCGGGCAAGACCACCTCGCTGGCGCTCGCGCCGAAGGTGGCCGCGGCCGGCGCCGTCGTCATCGACAACTCGTCGGGCTGGCGCCTCGACCCCGACGTGCCGCTGGTCGTCGCCGAGGTCAACCCGCAGGCGGCGAAGGTGCGCCCCAAGGGCATCATCGCCAACCCCAACTGCACCACCATGGCCGCCATGCCGGTGCTGCGCCCGCTGCACGACGAGGCCACCCTCACCGGCCTGATCGCCAGCACCTACCAGGCCGTCTCCGGCACCGGCCTGACCGGCGTCGACGAGCTGCACGAGCAGGCCAGCGCCGTGATCGGCGAGGCCCGCGCGCTCGCCCACGACGGCAGCGCGGTCGACTACCCGGCGCCGAAGGTGTACGCGCACCCGATCGCCTTCAACGTGCTCCCGTTCGCGGGCGCGCTGGTCGGCGACGGCTCCAACGAGACCGACGAGGAGCAGAAGCTCCGCAACGAGAGCCGCAAGATCCTCGGCATCCCGGACCTGCCCGTGTCCGGCACCTGCGTGCGCGTGCCGGTCTTCACCGGACACTCGCTGCAGATCAACGCGCGCTTCGCCGACCCGATCAGCCCCGAGCGCGCCCGCGAGTTGCTCGCGAACGCCCCCGGCGTGCTGCTGGCCGAGGTGCCGACCCCGCTGCAGGCCGCCGGCCAGGACCCGACGTACGTCGGCCGCATCCGCCGCGACGAGACCGTCCCGAACGGCCTGTCCCTCTTCTGCTCCAGCGACAACCTGCGCAAGGGCGCCGCCCTCAACGCGGTCCAGATCGCCGAGCTCATCCACACCGAACTCTCCTGACCTCAGGAAAGGAAGGGCACCTTCTACAACGCTTAGCGTTGTAGAAGGTGCCCTTCTTAACGTGCCCGGTGCCCGCCCGTGCTCAGTCGCCCGTCCGTGCTCAGTCGCCTGTCCGTGCCCAGCCGTCGCACGGGCGGGTCGCCGGGGTGGGCCAGGGTCGCTTGGGCGGCGTCGCTGGGAGTTTCCGCGGAACACCCTGTCGAGGTCTGACGCGGCGACCTCGCGAGGGCACTGTGCGGGTGCTGTGAAGACCGTGTGCAGGCCGGCCGCTACGAGCGGTGCGGGTGCTGCAATGGGGACCGTGAGCCACAACCCCTACCGAGCACCGCTCGCCGCTGGGCGGCCCGCGCTGGCCGCCGGAACGTTCACACTGACCGTGCCACCTCTCGGCATCCTCCCGGCCGTCGCCGCCGACGGCACAGCCGCGCAGGACACCGTCTCGCAGGACGCCTTGTCGCGGGGCGCCCTCTCCAAGAACGCCTTGTCGCGGGGCGCCTTCTCGCAGGACGGCTCTGGCTCGCGGGCCGCCTCTTCGCAGGATGCCTATGGCTCGCGGGCTGAGCGGCGGCGCGCTCGGGTCCGGCGGGTGCGCGCCGGTATCGGCTGGTCGCTGGCCGGGCACGGGGTCGCGGTCGCCGCGCCCGTGCTTCCGCCGTTGCTCATGATGGCGTTCGCCGGGCCGGTGAGCGCGTCCGGAGAGCGTGCGGTGGTGTACGTGCTCGGCGCCATCGTGGCGCAGTTGCTGCTCGCGGGGTCGGTGGTCCGGCTGGGCGTGCTGCGTACCGCCCGCCGCGACGGTGCCAATGCGGCAGGCCTCGCCATCGGCTGGATCGCGGGTGTCCCGCTCGCCGTGCTCCTCGGCATCATCACCGCCGTCGCAGTCGCCCTCTGAGCCCCACCCCACCGGCACCCACCCGTTCGCTGTGCCCCACGGACTCGCCACGCTCCACGTGCTCGCCACGCTCCACGTGCTCGCCGCACGCCACGGGCTCGCCGCACCCCACGGGCTCGTCGCGCCCCACGCACTCGGCACGCTCGCCGCGCCCGCCGCACCGCGGCGCTCGGGACGCCCGCCGCGACCGCAGCGCTCGGCAACCCAGCCGCGCTCGGCACGCGCGGCACGCCCACAAAACCAACGCGTTCACCATCGACGCTGGCCTATCCGGATGACTTCGATCAACGATTCTTCATCCAGATAGGCCAACGTCTATAGCGGGACGGGTCGGGCGGCCGTCATGCCGCACGCAGGGCGCGGGGGTGCAGGTCGCGACGCATGGCGTGGCGGGGGCCGAGGGCGTCCAGGCCGAGTTCGGCCTCGTGCCGGCGGATCGCTGCCAGGCCGGGGGTCGGGTCGGTGAGCACGGTGAAGCCGCGGCGGGCGTAGTACGGCCCGTTCCAGGCCACATCGGCGAAGGTGGTCAGCGTCATCGCCTGGTAGCCTGATTGCGCCGCCCATTCGCAGGCGGCTTTCAGCAGCACGGTGCCGATGCCCCGACCGGAGTGGTCGGGATGGACGGACAGCTGCTCCAGGTGCGCCAGGCCGTCGACCTCTCCCAGCCGCGCGAACCCCACCGGCGGATCTCCCGCGACCAGCACACATGCCGCCTCGGCGAGCTCCTCGACGCTGCCCGGCGGCGGCAGCGGGCCGATGCCCGCCTCGTGGAACGGCGCGTCCGAGGCCAGCTCCACCTCCACCAGCAGCGGCAGCTCCGCCGCTCGTGCCCGGCGCACCCGCACCTCACCCATCGCGCTCCCGCTCCCCGGACTCACACCGCCGGATCTTGTGCAGTTCGTGTCGCGGGAGCAGCACCAAGTGCACAAGATCCCGAACACCGACGAAGACGTCAGGAAGGAAGAGGCTATGTCAGCCGTACACGAAAGGCTCGTGATAATCACCGGCGGGCCGGGCGCGGGCAAGACGACGCTCATCGAGGCGCTGCGCGAGCGCGGGTTCGCGACCGCGCCCGAGGCCGGACGGGCGATCATCCAGGACCAGGTGGCGATCGGCGGGCGCGCCCTGCCGTGGGCCGACACGGAGCTGTTCGCCGAGATGGGTCTCATGTGGGAGCTGCGGTCGTACCGCTGGGCGCTGGAGCAGCCGGGGACGGTCTTCTTCGACCACGCGATGCCGTCGCTGGCGTCGTACTACGCGATGGTCGCCGGCGCGGTGCCGCCGTACGTCGAGGCCGCCGTGCGGCGGTGCCGCTACCGGACGCGGGCGTACGTCGCGCCGCCGTGGGCGGAGATCTTCTGCAACGACGCCGAACGCAAGCAGACCTACGCCGAGGCGCTGAAACTGCACGAGCTGGTCCTCGACGGATACCACCGCTACGGCTACGAGCTGGTGGAACTCCCCCGCTGCCCGGTCGCACAGCGGGTGGAGTTCCTCCTCGACGACCTCGGCCGCTGACGACGCCCGGCGGCAGTCTCCAACGCTGACGACCTCGGACGGTGACCCCTCCGGCGGTGGCGGACTCGGACGGCGACGACCACCGGCGATGGCCGGCTCGGGCGGCACCGTCCCGGGTCGCGGCGGCCCGGGACGGTGCCGGTTCAGGCGGAGATCAGGCCGGTGGCCGAGCCCCCGGCCGCGCCCGCGATGCCGTCGCCGATGTGGCCGGACAGCAGGCAGGCCGCCGCGTGCTGGCCGTGCAGCGGCAGTACGGGCAGCGACTCGGTGACGCAGCGCTCGGCCACCCCGGCCCGCGCCGCGAGTCCGTCGGCCAGCGCCGGGCAGCGGGGGTGGAAGCGGCAGCCGGACGGGATCCGCGACGGGTCGGGCGACTCGCCGGCGAGGATCACCGGCTCCCGCCCGGCCGCCTCGGGCAGCACCGACAGCAGCGCCGCGGTGTACGGGTGCCGCGGCGCGGCCAGCACCTGCTCGGTGCGTCCGACCTCGACGATGCGCCCGAGGTACATCACCGCGAGCTTGTCGGCGATGTTCCAGGCCAGGCCGAGGTCGTGCGTGACGACCAGGACGGACAGGCCGAGCTCGTCGCGCAGCGACAGCAGCAGCGCCAGGATCTCGCCGCGCACCGACGCATCCAAGGAAGCCACCGGCTCGTCCGCGATGATCAGCTCCGGTTCCAGCACCAGAGCGCCCGCGATGACGACGCGCTGGCGCTGGCCGCCGGACAGCTCGTGGGGGTAGCGGTGGAAGAACCGCTCCGCGGGGCGCAGCCCGGCCTGCGACAGCGCCTTGGCGACCAGCGCGCGCTCGTCGCCGGGCACCCGGTGGATGCGCAGTCCCTCGGCGACGGCCTCGTACACGGTGCGCCGGGGGTTGAGCGCGCCGGTCGGGTCCTGCAGCACCAACTGCACCCTGCGGCGCAGCGCCTTGAGGCCCTTGCCGCTGTAGTCCAGCGGCCTGCCGTGGTGCAGCACCTGGCCGGCGTACGGCCGCTGCAGGCCCAGCAGGGTGCGGGCCAGCGTGGTCTTGCCGCTGCCGGACTCGCCGGCCAGGGCCAGGATCTGCCCCTTGTCGATCGCGAGCTCGACGCCGTCGACCGCGCGGACCGGCGGCACGCCCCTGCCCCGGCCGCCGAAGCCGACGTGCAGGTTCCGCGCCTCCAGCACGGGATGCACCGAAACAGTCATGCCGTCGCCTCCCGGCCCTCGGCCCCGCCGTCACCGGCGGAGGTCACGGTCTGCCCGTTCCCCACGTGTACACAGGCCGCGCTGCGCTCGGCGTCGACCGTGCGCAGCCGGACGTCGTACTGCACGCATTCGGGCAGCGCCACCGGGCAGCGCGGCGCGAAGGCGCACCCGCCGCCGACCTCGCGCGGATCGGGCGGGTCGCCCGGCAGCCCGCGCGGGGCGCGCCGGGACGACATGTCGCCGATCACCGGGAACGCCGCCGCCAGCGCCTGCGCGTACGGGTGCGCCGCGTCGGCGAACAGCCGGTGCCCCGGGCCCTGCTCGACGACGCGACCGGCGTACATCACGGCGACCCGGTCGCAGGTGGAGGCGAGCACCGACAGGTCGTGGCTGATCAGGATGAGGCCCACGCCACGCTCCCGCACCAGCTGGTTGAGCAGCGCCAGCACCTGCGCCTGCACCATCACGTCGAGCGCGGTGGTGGGCTCGTCCGCGATGATCAGCTGCGGCGAGCAGGCCAGCGCCATGGCGATCATGACGCGCTGCTTCTGCCCGCCGGACAGCTCGTGCGGGAACGAATCCGCCCGCCAGGCGGGCACGCCGACCTGCTCCAGCAGCTCGTCGACCTGCCTGCGCGCGGTGGCCCGGGCGGCCTTCGGCGCGTGCAGCACGATCGCCTCGGCGATCTGGTGCCCGATGGTGCGTACGGGGTTGAGCGCGTGCATCGCGCCCTGGAACACGATCGACGCCTCGTTCCACCGCACCGCGCGCAGCTGGCCCCAGCTCATCTTCAGCACGTCGGCGCCGTTGAGCAGGATCTCGCCGGACACCTCGGCGTTGCCGGGCAGCAGCCGCAGGATCGCGCTCGCCAGCGTCGACTTGCCGCACCCCGACTCACCGGCCAGCCCCAGCGTCTCCCCCGCCCCGAGCGAGAGGTCCACCCCGCGCACCGCGGGCAACGGCACCCCCCGGTCTCGGTACGCCACCCGCAGATCCCTGACATCGAGCAGCACCGAACCTCCAGCTGTTCGCGCTTGCGGGGCTCGCTCCGCTCGCTCCTCGCTGCTCACTGAGCCGCCGGCTGTTCGCGCCTGCGGGGCTCGCTCCGCTCGCTCCTCGCTGCTCACGGTTTGCCCTCCAGCCTCGGGTCGAGGATGCGTTCCAGGGCGCGGCCGCACATGTTGAAGGCGCGCACCACCAGGACCACGGCGATGCCGGGGAACAGGATCCACCACCAGGCGCCGCGGTCGATCGCGGCCTGGGAGTACGCCTCGTCGAGGATCCGCCCCCAGGAGACCCGCAGCGGGTCGCCGAGGCCGAGGAACGACAGCGTGGTCTCCGCGATGATCGCCAGCGAGACGGTCAGCGTGGTGTTGGCCAGCACCAGGGGCATGACGTTGGGCAGCACGTGCCGGGTCATCTGGTGCCAGTGCCCGCCGCCGAGCGCCCTGGCCCGTTCCAGGTAGGGGCGCGCCTCGATGGCCATGGTCTGCGCGCGCACCAGCCGGGCCGTGCCCGACCAGGACGTCACCCCGATCACGATGATCACCGCGATCAGCTTCGGCACGTCCGGCGGGAACACCGTGGCCAGCACGATCGCCAGCGGCAGGTACGGGATGACCAGGAACCACTCGGTCAGCCGGTTCAGCCCGCCGCCGAGCATCCCGCTGAAGTGGCCCGAGGTGATGCCGATCAGGGTGCCCAGCACCATGGAGATGACGGTGGCGGCCAGGCCCACCAGCAGCGTCACCTGGCTGCCGTGGATCACCATGGTCAGCAGGGAGCGGCCGGCGTGGTCGGTGCCCAGGGGGTACGCCCCCGACGGCGGCGCGGCCAGCGGCCCGTCGGCCTTGGTGACCTCCAGCCCGGCCGGGTCCGCCAGCAGCGACGCGAAGATCGCCACCAGCCCGAACAGCACCAGCACGACCAGGCCGGACATGCCCTCCCGGTCCCGCAGGAACCGCCGCCACGCACCACCGCGCAGCCGGCGCGCAGGAACCACCGCCGCGCTCATGCCTCCTCCTCGCTTCGCTCGTCGTCCGCATGAGCTCCGATGCGCGACATGATTCGCTCGCTTCGCTCGCTCATGCCGCACGCACCCGGGGGTCGAGGACCGGCATCAGCAGGTCGGCCACGAGATTCATCACGATGACTCCCGCCGAGAAGACCAGGAACAGGCCCTGCAGCAGCGGGATGTCCGGCCCCCGCAGCGCGTCGTAGGTGAGCCGGCCCAGGCCCGGCCAGGAGAAGACGGTCTCCACCGTGATCGCGCCGGCCACCACGAAGCCCATGCTGAGGAAGAACAGGGTCATCGACGGCAGCAGCGCGTTGGGCAGCGCGTGCCGCCGCAGCACCAGGTCGTCGCGCAGGCCCTTGGCGCGGGCGGTGGTCAGGTAGTCGGCGCGCCGCTCGTCCAGGATCGACGACCGCATGATCAGGGAGTACTCGGCGACGTAGACGATCGCGAGCACGGTCACCGGCAGCACCATGTGCCAGAGCACGTCGAGCCAGGCGGGCAGGGTGGATCGGGGGTCGTTCATGCCCCGGGTCGGGAAGATGCCGTACCGGTTGAGGAACACCAGCAGCACCAGGCCGAGCAGCCACTCGGGCATGGAGTAGAAGGTGACCGCGGCGCTGGAGCTGACCCGGTCGAAGCGGCTGCCCTGGCGCCAGCCGGCGCGGGCGCCCAGCCACACGCCGAGCATGGCGGCGATCACCAGGGCGGTGCCGGACAGCAGCACGGTGGGCCAGAACCGTTCCATGATCACGTCGGTGACCTTGGCGTGCTGGCTGAACGAGACGCCCAGGTCGCCGCTGAAGACGCTCTTGACGTACTTGACGAACGCGACGTCCCAGCTGTCGTTGAGGCCCAGGCGTTCACGCAGCTCGCGCAGCGCCTCCGGGTCGGCGTTGCGGCCGCGCGGCGCGAACGCCTTGGCCGGGTCGCCGGGCAGCACCCGGAACAGGAAGAAGTTCACGATCACGACGAAGACCAGCATCAGCACCGCGGCCAGGCACTTGCGCAGGACGTACGCCGCCGGCGGGGTCCGGCGGGGCCGGCGCGTCACCGCACCGGCCCCACCGCCTGACCCGGTCATTCCCGGTCGTCCGCGTTCTTGCGCCGGGCCAGCACCAGCACCACGCCGCCGACGACGAGCAGCAGCACCACGCCGCCGACGACCCAGAGCACCACGCCCGAGCCGGATTCCTGCTCGGCCGCCTGCTCGATGACCGGCGTGATGTTGCGGTAGCTGTGCGTGCCGTACTGGAAGGCGAGGATGCCGCCCTGCGAGGGCTGCGGCACGAACCCGGTGAAGCGGTCCGACCGGTACGCCTCGGACTGGTTGTAGTAGTACGTCAGCGAGTACGCGACGTCGTCGTACAGCAGCTGCTGGGCCTTCTTGACCACCTCGGCGCGCTTGGCCGGGTCGATCATCGTCTGCTGCTCGGCGTAGAGCGCGTCGAACGCGGGGCTGCAGTAGAAGCTGTCCGACCAGCCCGCGGCGATCTCGCCGTCCTCCTCGTACGACCGCTGGTCGCAGGTCATCACCGACAGCTGGAAGTCGGGGTCGGGCTCGACCACCCAGCCCCACTCGAACATGTCGAACTCGCCCTTGCCGAGCACGGCGGTGAGGTTGTCCTCGCTCATGATCGAGACGGTGACCGCGATGCCGATCTCCTTGAGCCAGGAGCGCACGTACTCCGTCGACTGCTTGGAGTACTCGGAGCTGTCCCGGCCGAAGAGGCGGAACTTCAGCGCCTTGCCGTCCTTGGCGCGGATGCCGTCGGCGCTCTTGGCGTAGCCGGCCGCGTCGAGGATCGAGTTGGCCTTGGCCAGGTCGAACGCGCGCTCGGCCGCGCCCGGGTTCCAGTGCAGGTCGGCGTAGATCGGCGGGATGACGCCGGTGGCCGGGCTGCCGTGGCCGTTGAGGACCTTGGCGACCAGCGTCTTACGGTCGATGGCGTGGTCGATGGCGAGCCGGACCTGCTTGTCCTTGAGCGCCGGGTGGCCGTCGCCGATCGCCTTGCCGTCGGTGGTCGCCGCGCCGAGGTTGTAGGCGATCTCGTTGAAGCCGTAGTACTTCGCGTCGTTGACCGTGATGCCGGGCTCCTTGACCAGCGTCTCGGCGATGGCCGCCGGCAGGTCCTGGGCCATGTCGACCTCACCCTGGCGCAGCGCCTGGGCCAGCGCCGAGTCGTCGGCGAAGACCGTGAAGATCAGCTCGTCGATGCCGGGCGCGCCCGCGAAGTGCTGCTTGTTCGCGGCGAAGCGGTAGAACTGGCCCTTCTTGGCCTCGGCGAGCCGGAACGGGCCGGAGCCGACCACGTTCGCGTCGTTGGCGAAGGTGGCCGCATCCTTGGCGCTGATCTTCGTCCACACGTGCTCGGGCAGGATCGGCACCGCGAGCCGCAGCATGATCGGGCTGGGCTTCTCGACCTCCATCACCACGGTGTGGTCGTCGGTCGCGGTGATCTTGGTGATGTTGTCGACGTAGCTGGCGTACTGGCCGTTGGCCGTCTCGTCGTCCTTGGCCCGCTGGAAGGTGTACGCCACGTCCTTGGCGGTCAGGTCGACGCCGTCGGACCACTTCACGCCCTTGCGGAGGTGGAAGGTCCAGGTCTTGCCGTCGGCCGAGGTCTCCCACCGCTCCGCCAGCCACGGCTCGGGCGCGAAGTCCTTCGCCGAGGTCGTGGTCAGGGTGTCGTACATCAACTGGTAGGTCTCGAAGGCGCTGGCCACCACGCCGACGTACGGGTTGAGCGAGTCGATGTCCTGCTTGACGCCGATCACGAAGCTGGTCTTGCTGCGCGCCGACGCGCCCGGCGTGGGCGTGCCGTCCGCGGCCGCGGGCGACGCGACGGCGCCGAGCACGGCCAGGGCGGCCGCGACCGCCATCGCCACCCGCGTCCGGCCGCCCCGCAGCACACGCCGCGCTGACTGATTGGTCAACCAGGATTGTGGAGCAGGAGGGGTGCTGCTCATCAGTTCTCTCCCTTGGTGCCCGGGGGCGTGGCGGGTAGGGTGCCCGGTCATGCCGCACGATCTCGACAACATCGAAGTCCCGCCGGTCGCGCCCGCCGAACCGCGTCAGCACGAGCTGCACGGCCGCCGGTGGACCGACGAGTACGGATGGATGCGCGACCACGCCGACCCGCGGTTTCTCGCCTACCTGCGCGCCGAGCGCGGGTACTACGATGTCGCCGCCAGCCGGCTGGAGGGCCTCCAGACCGAGGTGTTCCACGAGGTGGAGCGACGCCTCCTCCCGACTGAGTCCTCAGTCAGTTGGAGACATGGTTCACGTTTCTACTACACCCGGACCGTCGCCGGTAGTGAGTACGAGCAGTTCTTACAGACCGGACACGACGCCGACGCCGACCGGGTGCTGCTGGACGGGGCTCTCCTCGCGGGCGCGGACGGGTTCGCCGAGATCGGGCTGCGGGAGCTGAGCCCCGACAACACGCTCCTGGCGTACTCCGTGGATACCACCGGCGACGAGGTCTATCGATTGAAGTTCCGCCGGTTGGCGACGTTGACCGACCTTTCGGAGGAGCTGCCGCGTACGTACTACACGGGCGCGTGGAGCGCCGACTCGCGCGCGTTCTTCTACACGGTGCACGACGAGCTGTTCCGGCCGCACCAGGTGTGGCGGCACGTCATCGGCACCTCGCCGGACGACGACGCGCTCGTCGCGCAGGAGGACGACGCCCGGTTCGAGCTGACCGTGCGGGCTTCCCGGGACCAGCGCTGGGTCATGATCGAGGCGCGCAGCCGGGACACCGCGGAGTGGCGCCTGATCCCGGCCGACGCCCCCGACACCGCGCCGGTGGTGGTCGCGCCGCGGCGCAAGGGCGTCGACTACCGCGTCGAGCACGCCGACGACCGGCTGGTCATCGTCACCGACGACGGTGCGCCGGAGTTCCGGGTGATGACCGCGCCGGTGGCGACCCCCGGCCGCGAGCACTGGACCGAGCTGTTCGCCCCCCGACCCGGCGAGCGGATCGTCGCCTGCCACGCGCTGCGCGGGCACTGGCTCGTCGAGCTGCGCCGCGACGGGTTCCCGCTGCTGCGCGCGGTGGACCGGGCGACCGGGTCCGAGATCGAGATCGGCGCGGAGATCCCCGCCGGGCACGTCCGCCTCGCGACCCCCTTCGCGTACGACGACACGACCGTCACGGTCGCCGTCGAGTCCCTGGTCTCACCGCCCGCCTGGTACGCCGTCGACCTGTCCACCGGGGCACGCGAGCTGCGCAAGCGCCGCGAGGTGCCCGGCTACGACGCGGGCGCGTACCGCACCGAGCGGCGGCACGCGACCGCCCCGGACGGCACCGCCGTGCCGGTGACGCTGGCCTGGCGCGCCGGCACCCCGCTCGACGGCACCGCCCCCGCCCTGCTCTACGGGTACGGCGCGTACGAGTCGGTGCTCGACCCCGAGTTCGACCCGGTGCTGCCCAGCCTGCTCGACCGCGGCGTGGTGTACGCGCTCACGCACCCGCGCGGCGGCGGCGAGAACGGCCGCGGCTGGTGGCTCGACGGGCACCTCGCGGCCAAGGCGAACACCTTCACCGACCACCTCGCCGTCGCCGACTGGCTGGCCGACGGCGTCGCCGACGGCACCCGGCTGGCCACCCGCGGGTTGTCGGCGGGCGGGCTGCTGCAGGGCGCGGTCTACACGATGCGCCCGCAGCGCTGGGCGGCCGTGGTCGCGGAGGTGCCGTTCGTGGACGTGGTGACGACCATGCTCGACCCCGACATCCCGCTGACCGTCAACGAGTGGGACGAGTGGGGCGACCCGCGCCGCCCCGAGCAGTTCGCCTGGATGCTGGCGTACTCGCCGTACGACAACCTGCCGTCCGGGCCGCGCCCGCCGCTGCTGGCCACCGGCGCGCTGCACGACCCCCGGGTGATGGTCCACGAACCCGCCAAGTGGGTCGCCCGCCTGCGCGCCACCGCGACCCCCGCCGACGGCCCGGTCTACCTGCGCGCCGAACTCGGCGCCGGCGCCCACACCGGCCCCGCCGGCCGCTACGCCCACGCCCGCTACGAAGCCGAGGTGGCCGCGTTCGTCCTGCACCACCTCCGCACCGCCTAGATCGTCCGACTTGCCTGGCACATGGGCGTATGCGCGCTCAAGATACGCACAGGTGCCGGGCAAGTCCGACGATCATCACGCGTCCGGGGGCCGCTGCGCGGCGCGCTTGGCGTAGACGTTGGCCTATCTGGATGACTTCGATCTCGAAAAAGTCATCCAGATAGGCCAAGGTCTATGACGGACGGGTCAGGCGAGCACCGCGAGCTGGTCGGCGTGGACGGCGCCGGCGAGAGGGGCGCCGGCCAGGAGGCGCTCGACCTCGGTGACGGCGTACTCGCCGAGGCGGCGGACCTCTGTGCCCTGGACGCCCGCCAGGTGCGGGGTGATCCACACGTTGGGCAGGGCGAACAGCGGGTGCCCGGCGGGCAGGGGCTCGGGGGTCGTCACGTCGAGCACGGCGTCGACGCGGCCGGACGCGCAGGCCCGCACCAGGGCGTCGGTGTCGATCAGGGAGCCGCGGGCGGTGTTGACGACGATGGCGCCGTCGGGCAGCAGCGCCAGCCGCCGCTCGTCGATCATGTGGCGCGTCTCCGGCAGCTCGGGCGCGTGCAGGGTCAGCACGTCGCTGCGCCGGCACAGCTCGTCCAGCTCGACCGGCTCGGCGCCCAGCGCCTGCGCGTCGGCGGCGTCCAGGTAGGGGTCGTTGACCAGCACCCGAAACCCGGCGGCGCGCAGCCGAGCGATCACCCGGCGGCCGATGCGGGACGCGCCGACGACGCCGACGGTGCGGCCGTCGTTGCCGGACCGCTCGCCGACGGCGAAGGTGGGGGCGCGGCCCTCGGCGTACCGGCGGGCGTGGGCGAAGGCGCGCTTGCCCGCGAGCTGCAGCACGGCGAGGGTGAAGTCCACGACCGGCTCGGCGTTGGCGTCGGCCGCCGAGGACACGGCGATGCCACGGGCGAACACCTCGGGGCCGACGTGCAGCTTGACCGAGCCGGCGGCGTGGACCACGGCACGCAGCCGCGGCATCGCGTCGAGCAGCTCGCCGGTGAGCGGGGGGCAGCCCCAGCCGGTGACCAGCACCTCCACCTCGGACAGGCCCGCGCGCACCTCGGCGAACCCGGCGACGGCCCGCGGCGCGACCAGCCGCAGCGCCCCGGCCAGCCGGGACATCAGGTCGGCGGGCAGGACCGCGGTGGCCGCCGACGGCAGCATCACGACGAGCCCGGCAGGGCGGTCCGGCTGGTTCACGATGCTCTCCCGTGGACGACTCTTAGTAACCGTTTGCTTTCTGGGATCTGGACCGTAGCCGCACTTCCTTACGAGGTCAACACTGCACTTCGCGGCGTAGTGCAACGAGATGGAAACGGCTACTTGACGACGTCGTAGAAAACGGTTTAGTTTCTGTCTCCGCCGGGCACGGTGATCTGAACCACTCCCGGCGCACCGACACCCGGCCCCTGGGCTGGGGCCTTGAACTGCGAAAACGTTCCGCTACGATCCGATTCCCCCCGCAAAGGAGCGGTCATGAAAGCCCGATCGATGAAGGCGGCCGCCGCGCTCGCCGGCGCCATGGTCTCCATGGCTCTGGTCGCGACCGGCTGCTCCAGTGCCGACACCCCCGCCGACAAGCCCGCGGTCACCGAGATCACCTTCTGGTCCTGGCTGCGCGCCTCGCAGGAGGTCGTGGACGCGTTCAACAAGACCCACACCGACGTGCAGGTCAAGTTCGAGCAGGTCCCGGGCGGCCCCGACGGCTACGGCAAGTTCGCCAACGCGGTGAAGGCCGGCAACGCCCCCGACGTCATGACCGCCGAGTACTACATGCTTCCCGACATGGTCAGCCAGGGCCAGCTGCAGGACCTGACCGGCAGCGCGGGCGAGCTGGTGAGGTCGAAGTTCCCGGCGCCGGTGCAGAGCCTGGTCACGCTGGGGGGCAAGACCTGGTCGGTGCCGCTGGACGCGGGCGCGATGGTGATGTTCTACCGCAAGGACCTGTTCGACAAGTACGGCATCGCGGTGCCGAAGACCTGGGACGAGTTCCGGACGGCGGCGGAGAGGGTCAAGGCCGCCAACCCGAAGGCCCGCATCGCCGACTGGGTGAAGGACGACCCGTCGCTGCTCACCTCGCTGTCGTGGCAGGGCGGCGCCAAGTGGTTCTCCGTGCAGGGCGACGCCTGGAAGGTCGACCTCAGCGGCGGCGAGACGTCGAAGGTCGCCGCGTACTGGCAGGACATGCTCGACAAGGACCTGGTCGCGGTCGTCTCCCCGGACGAGAAGACGCAGAAGCAGAAGAACAGCGAGCTGCTCGTGACGCTGACCGGCGCCTGGGGCGCGGGCGGCCTGCGCGGCGGCCTGCCGGACCAGGCCGGCAAGTGGGCGTCCGCGCCGCTGCCGCACTGGGGCACCCCGGCCTCGGCGATGATGGGCGGCTCGTCGTTCGGCGTGGCCAAGACCAGCACCAAGACCGAGGCCGCGCTGAAGTTCATCACCTGGATGAACACCACCCCGGAGGGTATCCAGGCCCGCCTGTCCAGCGGCGCCAGCAGCACCCTGCCGGCGATCCCGGAGCTGGCCGAGGTGGCCAAGAAGAACTTCGACACCGCGTTCTTCGGCGGCCAGGACCTGTACGCCGTGGCCGGCGAGTCCGCCGCCGCGATCGTGCCCGGCTGGACCTGGGGCCCGGCGATGGGCAGCACCAACGCCGCGCTGCGGGAGGGGTACGCCCAGGTGGGTGCGGGCAAGGCGAAGCTCGCCGACGTGCTGGGCACCGCCCAGGGCCGGACGGTCGACGACCTGAAGAGCCGCGGGATCAACGTCGCGCAGTGACCCGGTCGACGGTGGTGCCCCACGCGGGGCACCACCGTCGGTGTCTTTCCCGAAAGGAGAGCAGCATGTCCCGATCGGCGTCCTCGGCCCTGAGCCGGCGGCAGCGCGGCGCGGCGGCGGTCTTCATCGCCCCGTTCCTGATCCTCTTCCTCGCCACCACGATCGTCCCGGTCGGTTACGCGGTGTGGCTCAGCCTCTACTCCGAGCAGACCTCGGGGCTTGGCTTCGGCGGCGCCGAGACGGTCTTCGTCGGGCTCGACAACTTCACCCGGGCCCTGGGCAGCGAGAGCTTCCGGGACGGCTTCGTCACCGTCGGCCTCTACTGCGCCGTCTACATCCCCGTCATGATCGGTGCGGCCCTGCTGCTGGCGCTGCTGCTCGACTCGGCGTACGCGCGCGCCAAGCGCTTCTTCCAGCTCGCGCTCTACCTGCCCAACGTCATCCCGGGCCTGATCGCCGCGACGATCTGGTTCTACCTCTACACCCCCGGGCTGTCCCCGGTGGTGGACGTCTTCGAGTCGCTCGGGCTGGGCTGGGACATCAACTCCTACGGCGCGGCACTGGGCGCGATCGCCAACATCGCGATCTGGCAGCACACCGGATACAACGTCATCATCTTCTTCGCCGCGCTGCAGGCCATCCCGCGCGAGGTCATCGAGGCCGCGACGGTCGACGGCGCGGGCGCGGTGCGCACCGCGCTGAAGGTCAAGGCGCCGCTGATCCGGGGCGCGCTGGTGCTCGCGGTGCTGTTCACCGTCATCGGCGCGATGCAGCTGTTCACCGAGCCGCAGATCATCCGGACCGAGTCGGCCGCGATCGGCGGCGAGTGGACGCCCGCCATGTTCATCTACACCGCGGTCGCCGAGCGGCACGACTACGGCCAGGCCGCCGCCGCGTCGATCATCTTCGCCGTGGTGCTGGGCGCCGCCTCGTTCGTGGTCACCCGCTTCACCTCCCGGAGGGCAGCATGAGCGTCTCCACCCTCGACCGGCCACGCACGGCCGCGGGCGCGCCGCCGGCTCCCGCCCCCCGCCGCGGCGTGCACACTCCGCTGCTGTCCCGGGCCGTGGTCAACACGGTGCTGGTGCTGGCCACGGTGTGGACCGTGCTGCCGCTGACCTGGCTGCTGATCTCCTCCACGAAGGACTTCGCCGCGCTGTTCGGCTCGGGCGGGTTCGAGTTCGCCGGGTTCCACCTGACCGACAACCTCCGGGGGCTGTTCGCCGAGGAGAACGGCATCTTCCTGCGCTGGATGCTCAACAGCGTGCTGTACGCCGGGGCGGGCGCGCTGCTCGGCTCCTTCATCAGCCTGTGCGCCGGGTACGCCTTCGACAAGTACGCCTTCCCCGGCAAGGAGAAGGTGTTCGGCCTGGTGCTGGTCGGGGTGCTGGTGCCGGCGGCGGCGACCGCGATGCCGCTCTATCTGATGGCGTCGAAGCTGGGCCTGACCAACACCTTCTGGAGCGTGTTCCTGCCCGGCCTGGTCAACCCGTTCGGGGTGTACCTGGCGCGGGTGTTCAGCAGCTCGTTCGTGCCGGGCGAGCTGCTGGAGGCGAGCCGGGTCGACGGGGCAGGCGAGCTGTTCGGCTTCTTCCGGATCTCGCTGCCGCTGCTGCGGCCCGCCTTCGCGACGCTGTTCCTGTTCTCGTTCACCGCGGGCTGGAACAGCTTCTACCTGCCGCTGCTGATGCTGTCCGACCACCACCTCTACCCGGTGAGCCTCGGCCTCTACCAGTGGAAGACCACCCTGGCCGTGATCCCCGACCGCTACCCGCTGGTCATCATCGGCTCGCTGGTCGCGGTGCTGCCGGTGGTGCTCGCCTTCTTCTCCCTCCAGCGCCACTGGAAGGCCGGCCTCACCTCCGGCGCCGTCAAGTAGCCCCGAGCGAAAGGAAGGGCACCTTCTTAACGGACGTCCGTTAAGAAGGTGCCCTTCCTTACTTCGGTCAGATGAGGGGGCGGACGGAGTCGCGCATGGCGATGTGGGTGCCGAGCATGACGTGCTGGCGGGCGGAGCCCTCGCCGCGTTGCAGGGCGAGCTTGACCGCGGTGCGGCCCAGCTCCTCGTGCGGCAGGTGCACGCTGGTCAGGGCGGGGGTCAGCTCGGGTGCCATGGGGGTGTCGTCGTACCCGATGATCGAGACGTCGTCAGGGACGCGTTTGCCCGCCGCGCGCAGGCCGCGCATGGCGCCCGCGGCGGCGAGGTCGTTGGCGGCGAACACCGCCGTGAACTCCACACCACTGGCCAGCAGCTGCTGGATCTGCCGGAAGCCGGCCTCCTGGCCCATGTCGCCATGGGTGATCAGCGCCGGGTCGAGCGGCACCCGGAACGCCTCCAGCGCCTTGCGGTAGCCGTCGAGCCGGGCGTCGAAGGTGGTGTTGCCGACCGGGCCGCCCAGCATCGCGATCCGCCGGTGGCCGGAGGAGAGCAGGTGGCTGGTGGCCGAGAAGGCGCCGCCGACGTTGTCGTACTCGACGGTGATGGCCGGGAAGTCCGGCCCGAGCGAGGGACGGCCGCAGAGGACCAGGCGGCTGCCCGCGTCCTCCAGGCCCTTGGCGTAGCGGTACATCCGCTCGCGGTAGTCATCGTTCATCAGCACGCCGCCGACCAGGATGACCGCGTCGGCGTGCTGCTCGCGCATCAGCTTGACGATCTCCAGCTCGCGGTCCGGGTCGCCGTGCGTGGTGCACACCAGGCACAGCCGGTCGGACTCGGTGGCCTGGTACTCGACTCCGGAGGCGATGTGGGCGAAGAACGGGGTGACGACGTCGTACATCACCAGGGCGACGACGTTGGAGGTGGCGCCGGACAGCGCCCGCGCGTGGGCGTTGACGACGTAGTCCAGCTCGCGCACGGCGCGCTGGACCTTGGTCCGGGTGTTCCCGGCGACGGGGTAGTCGCCGGAGAGCACCCGTGACACCGTCGCCACCGACACCCCGGCCAGCGCCGCGACGTCGCGGATCGTGGGCCGCTTGTTCATGGTTGACCCCATTGGGACGAGGGACGAGCAGGGGAAACGCCTTCAGAAAGCGTTTACCCTACTCGTCCCGGTCCAGGCTGTCCACGCCGGATTCCGCGCCCCGCCACCGCGAAGCCGGCGCGACCGGTGCGCGCCACGGGTGTGCGGCATTTGCGAACCTTGACTACTGTTAAGAAGCCGTACTAACGTCCGGGCAACGGCTTTAGAAACCGCTTTCCAAGACCGCTTCCACAGGGTACGCCTCGAAGGAGCCGACGTGCTGATCCCGCGACCTGCCACCTACTCGCCCGCCGCGGGACGGCGCGTGCTGACCGCCGCCACCACGGTGCACGCCCCGGCCGAGATCGCCGACCTGCTGCGGGAGCTGCTCAGCCCCGCCACCGGCCTGCCGCTGCCCGACGCCCCCGACGCCGAGCTCGTCTTCGGCCTGGACGGCGCGGCGGCCGACGAGCTCGGCGACGAGGGCTACCGGCTCACCGTCGACGGCTCCGGCGTACGCGCCACCGCGTACACCCTCGACGGGCTGCGCTGGGCCGTGCAGGCGCTGCGCCAGCTCCTGCCGCCGCAGATCTGCGGCACCCAGCCGGTGTCCGGCGTCGAGTGGAGCCTGCCGTACGCCGACATCACCGACCGGCCCCGCTACCCCTGGCGCGGTGTCCTGATCGACGTGGGCCGCTGGCACCAGCCGGTGAGCTGGCTGCGCACGGTCGTCGACCTGCTCGCGCTGCACCGCATGAACACGCTGCACCTGCACCTCACCGAGGACCAGGGCTGGCGCTTCGAGGTCAAGCGCTACCCGCTGCTCACCGAGGTCGGCGCGTGGCGCAGCGAGTCGCCGGTCGGCCACGAGAACATCAAGCAGGCCGACCGCACCCCGCACGGCGGCTGGTACACCCAGGACGAGCTGCGCGAGCTGGTCGCGTACGCGGCCCGGCGGGGCGTGACGATCGTGCCCGAGATCGACGTCCCCGGCCACACCACCGCGGCCATCGCCGCGTACCCCGAGCTGGGCGACGACCCCGCGGCGCGGCTGGCGACCGGCACCCGGTGGGGCATCTACCGGACCGTGCTCAACTGCGATGACGCCACGGTCACGTTCTGCAAGCACGTGCTCGACGAGGTCGTCGACGTGTTCCCGGCGGCGTACGTGCACCTCGGCGGGGACGAGGTGCCGCCCGGCGAGTGGGCGGCGAACCCGGTCGCGCGGGCGCGCATGGCGCAGCTCGGCCTGACCGACCCCGAGGACCTGCTCGGCTGGTGGATCACCGAGCTGGCCGACCACCTGCGCGGCCACGGCCGCCGGGTGGTGGTGTGGGACGAGCTGGTCAAGCGGGGCGCGCCCGCCGACGCGGTGATCATGGCCTGGCGCGACGAGACGAAGGTCGCCGCCGCGCTGGAGGCCGGGCACGACGTGATCGCCACCCCGCAGACCCACCTCTACCTGGACCACTACGAGTCCGACCAGCCCGGTGAGCCGCTGGGCATCGGCGGGCACAGCCCGCTGGACAAGGTGTACGGCTACGACCCCGAGCCCGCCGAGGCGCCCGACGGCGGCAACCGGGTCGTCGGCGTGCAGGGCAACCTGTGGGGCGAGTACCTGCCGACGGTCGGGCGGGCGGCGTACAACCTGCTGCCGCGCCTGTCCGCGGTGGCGGAGGCGGGCTGGGGCACCCGGAGCGACTACCCGGACTTCCGGGAGCGGCTCGACGTGATGCTGCGCCGCTTCGACGCCCTCGGCGTCGCGTACCGCCGCCCGGAGCCCCTCGACCAGGCCGGCCCGGACGCGTAGCCGGCCTCGGCCCTGTCCACGGGGGACGTGGTCGTCGTATCGTGCTCGGCATCGCGGCCGGGATCCTCCGGGCGCGGTCCGGCGGGAGGGGTACACGTGCGCGCGGTCGCCTACGACGCCTTCGGGCAGCAGCCCGACGTGCGCGAACTGCCCGAGCCGACGGCCGCGCCGCACGGGTGCGTGATCAAGGTCGAGGCGACCGGGCTGTGCCGCAGCGACTGGCACGGCTGGATGGGCCACGACCCCGACATCGCCGCGTTCCCGCACGTGCCGGGGCACGAGCTGGCCGGCACCGTGCACGCGGTCGGCGACGGCGTCACCCGGTGGCGGGCCGGGGACCGGGTCACCGTGCCGTTCGTCTGCGGCTGCGGCGACTGCGAGCCGTGCCGCCGCGGCGCGCCGCAGGTCTGCGAGCGGCAGACCCAGCCGGGCTTCACCCATCGCGGCTCGTTCGCGCAGTACGTCGCGATCGACCACGCCGACCTGAACCTCGTCGCGCTCCCCGAGCAGCTCTCCTTCCCGGCCGCGGCGGCGCTGGGCTGCCGGTTCGCCACCGCGTACCGCGCCGTCGTCGCGCGGGGGCGGCTCGCCGCGGGCGAGTGGGTCGCCGTGTACGGCTGCGGCGGCGTCGGGCTGTCCGCCGTGATGATCGCCGCCGCGTACGGCGCGCGGGTGATCGCGGTCGACGTCTCCCCCGGCGCGCTGGGCCTGGCCCGCGAGCACGGCGCCACGGCCTGCGTGAACAGCGCGCAGACCGATCCGGTGACGGCGGTGCGGGAGCTGACCGGCGGCGGGGCGCACCTGACGCTGGACGCCCTGGGCAGCCCGGCCACCTGCGCCGCGGCCGTCCTCAGCCTGCGCCGCAGCGGGCGGCACGTGCAGGTCGGCCTGCTGCCGCACGGCGCGCCGGAGCTGCCGGTGGGCCGGGTCATCGGCTGGGAGCTGGAGTTCCTCGGCAGCCACGGCATGGCCGCCGCCGACTACGGCCCCATGCTCGACCTCGTCGTCGCCGGGCGGCTGCGGCCCGACGCGCTCGTCACCCGCAGCATCGGCCTCGACGAGGTGCCCGCCGCGCTGGTCGCGATGGGCGACGCGCCCCCGACCGGCATCACCGTCATCACCCCGTAGACCGCCGCCCGGCGACGCTGCCCGACCTCAGCGGGTTCGGCCGCGAGGCCTCGCCTGAACGGCGGCTCAGCTCGCCTTGTACCGTGTGCGAGTGCTGTTCCGGACCTGGGACCAGCCGCTCGACATCGACCGGCGGGCCGAAGCGACCGTCGAGGTCGTCGACCACGTCGGCGTACCCCATGTCGTGGTGACCCGGCACCGGCTCGTCAAGCGGGTGCTGGCCGATCCGGAGACGTTCCGCCCGGACAACGCGCTCGACGCGATCAGCCCGATGCCGGTGAGCGCGCTGCGCGTGCTGACGTCGTACGGCTTCCGGCTGCCCGCGACCCTGGCCAACAACGGCGGCGCGTCCCATCCCGCGATCCGCGAGATCACCGCGCGCGCCCTGCACCCGGACCGCGTCGAGGCGCTGCGCCCGTGGCTGACCGGCCTGGTCCGGCGCCGCGTCGCCGCGCTGTCCGCCCGGCTGCACGCGGGCGAGCCCGTCGACCTGTACGCCGACCTCGCCGCCGACCTGCCGCTGCTGGTGCTGGCCCGGCTCGTCGAGCTGCCCGACGCCGACGCGGTCGTGGTCAAGGAGTTCTCCCGCGCCGCGCTGGAGCTGTTCTGGGCGCCGCTGGCCGCCGACCGGCAGCAGGCGCTGGCCGGGACCGTCGGGCGCTTCCACGCCGTGCTGCGCGACTTCGCCGCGACCGCGGGCGGCATGGTCGGCGAGCTGCGCGCGCACACCGCCGCCGCGGGGCTGCCGAAGGACACCCCGGTCGGGGCGCTGTTCTTCCTGCTCGTCGCCGGCCAGGAGACCACCTCGCAGTTCCTGACGCTGCTGCTGCACCGGCTGACCGGTGAGCCCGCCGTGCTCGCCGGCCTGGCCCGGGGCACGGTCGCCGTCGACGACGTCGTCGAGGAAGGGCTGCGCCTGGTCCCGCCGATCCCGACCTGGCGGCGGGTCGCCGCCCGCGACACGGAGCTGGACGGGTTCCCGGTCCGGGCCGGGTCGAGCATCGTGCTGTGGCTCGCCCGCGCGGGCGCCGAGGTCGCGGAGCACCCGGCGGACTTCGTACCCGGTCAGCGCGGCTCGCGCCGCCACCTGGCCTTCGGCGCGGGCAGCCACCGCTGCGTCGGCGCGTCACTGTCGCGGATGGAGTCCGCGGTCGTCGTCGCCGAGACCGCACCCCTGCTCCGCGATGTCGAGATCGTCCGCGCCCCCTGGTGCCCCGACAACCTCAGCTTCCGCATGCCCGACACCTTCACCATCCACCGCCCCTGACCCCGGGTGGGTTGGTTGATCGTCGGACTTGCCTGGCACATGGGCGTATCTTGAGGCCGCATTCGCCCATCTGCCTGGCAAATCGGGTGATCTTGGGGGTCAGTCCTCGTCGAGGTCGGCGAGGGTGCGGGGGTCTTCGCAGTCGCCGTAGAGGGTGGGGGTCAGCCAGCCGGGGGCGCTGCGGCGGAAGACGCCGGGCTCGATGCCGCCCGCGCCGTCGGGGAGCAGGCCGTGTAGCTCCTCGGGCAGGTCGGCAAGGTTGGTGAAGTGGACCAGCTCGGGACGGTCCGGCCAGGCGCCGACCACGACGTGGCCGGTGATGCCGCGGCGGGCCATCGCCTCCAGGGTGAGGGCGGTGTGGTTGAGGGTGCCGAGACCGGCGCGGGCCACCACGATCGCCGGGGCGGACAGGGCCACGGCCAGGTCGGCGAGCGTCCACTGGGCGCCGCCGGGGTGCAGGCCCATCGGGACCAGCAGCCCGCCCGCGCCCTCGACCAGGGTCAGCTCGTGCTCGGCCGCGATCGTCTTGATCTCGTCCATGATCGCGAACATGTCGAGCGCCTCGGTGCCCGCGACCCGGGCCGCCGCGGTGGGCGCCAGCGGATCCGGGTACTCGGCGAGCGTGCAGGTGGTGGCGGGAGCGGCCAGCCGGGCCACGATGTCCATGTCGGACACCTCGCCGTAGGCAGGGTCGACGCCGGTCTGCGCCGGTTTGACCACCGCGGTGCGTACCCCCGACGCGGTCGCCGCCGCCGCGACCGCAGCGGTGGTGATGGTCTTGCCCACCCCGGTGTCCGTGCCTGTGACCAGCACTATCCCCGTCAGCGCCGTCACGGCCGCACCTCCACGATGATCTCCAGAGCCCGCGCGAAGTCCGCGGCGGGCACGCCTGCGTTGACCGTCAACCGCAACCGCGACTTGCTGTCCGGAGTGGACGGCGGGCGGAAGCAGCCCACCGCGACGCCCTTGTCACGGCAGGCACCGGCCCAGGCCCAGGCCTGCTCCGCCGACGGCGCCTCGACCGAGACCACGCCGCCCGCCGGGTCGGTGACCGCGAGCCCGGCCGCCCGGAACACGTCGCGGATCGCGGCGGCGCGCTCGCGCAGCACGGCGCGCAGCGGGTCGCCCGCGCGGGCCAGCTCCAGCGCCTGCGCCACCCCGGCGGCGACCGCGGGCGGCAGCGCGGTGTCGAAGATGAAGGTGCGGCCGGTGTCCACCAGGTGGCGGATCAGCGCCTGCGGCCCGGCGACCACGCCGCCCGCGCCGCCCAGCGCCTTGGACAGGGTCGCGGTGACGATCACGTCGGGCTCGCCCGCGATCCCGGCGGCGACCACGCCACCCGCCCCGGCCGGGCCGACCACCCCCAGCCCGTGCGCGTCGTCGACCAGCAGCAGCGCGCCGTGCGCGCGGGCCGCGGCGTGCAGCTCGGCCAGCGGGGCCAGGTCGCCGTCGACGGAGAAGACCGACTCGGTGAGCACCACCGCGGGCCGTCCGGGGTGCGCGGCGAGCACCCGGGCCGCGTCCGCCGCGTCGCCGTGCGCGAAGACGATCGTCTCGGCCCCGGCCAGGCGGCAGCCGTCGATCAGCGAGGCGTGGCAGTGCGCGTCGCTGACCAGCAGCGTGCGCGGCCCGCACAGGGCCCGGATCGCGCCGAGGTTGGCCAGGTAGCCGCTGGAGTAGACCAGGGCCTGCTCGGCGCGCAGCCAGCCGGCCAGCGCGTCCTCCAGCGCGGTGTGCGCGTCGGTGCTGCCGCGCACCAGGCGGGAGCCGGTCGCGCCGAGCCCGTACGCGTCCAGCGCCGCGGCGGCCGCCGCGAGCACCCGCGGGTCGCGGGCAAGGCCCAGGTAGTCGTTGCCGGCGAGGTCGGTGAGAGCGTCGTCACCGGCGCGCGGGCGCAACTCCCGGCGCAGACCGGCGCGCTCGCGCAGCTCCGCCTTGCGCCGCAGGGTGCCCAGCCAGTCGCCCATCGCTCAACTCATTCACGTACTCACTCGGCCTTCAGCCGACCCGAACAGGCCGCGTTGTAGGGTACGCCCATGTCCACCAGCTCAGTATCGGTACTCGACCGCGCCCGCACCCGTGTCCTGGAGGAGGGACTCGGTCTCGAGGAGGCCGACATCCTCGAGGTGCTGCGCCTGCCCGACGAGGACATCCCGGCCGCGCTCCAGCTCGCGCACGAGGTGCGCATGCGCTGGTGCGGCCCGGAGGTCGAGGTCGAGGGCATCGTCTCGCTGAAGACCGGCGGCTGCCCCGAGGACTGCCACTTCTGCTCGCAGTCGGGGCTGTTCTCCTCCCCCGTACGCTCCGTCTGGCTGGACATCCCGTCGCTGGTCAAGGCCGCGCAGCAGACCGCGGCGACCGGCGCGAGCGAGTTCTGCATCGTGGCCGCGGTGCGCGGCCCGGACGCCAAGCTCATGCAGCAGATGCGCGACGGCGTCAAGGCGATCAAGGAGGCCGTCGACATCCACGTCGCCGCGAGCCTCGGCATGCTGACCCAGGAGCAGGTCGACGACCTGGTGGACATGGGCATCCACCGGTACAACCACAACCTGGAGACCTGCAAGTCGTACTTCCCGAACGTGGTCACCACGCACTCCTGGGAGGAGCGCTGGAGCACCCTGAAGATGGTGCGCGACTCCGGCATGGAGGTGTGCTGCGGCGGCATCCTCGGCCTCGGCGAGACCCTCGAACAGCGCGCCGAGTTCGCCGCGCAGCTCGCCGAGCTGCAGCCGGACGAGGTGCCGCTGAACTTCCTGAACCCGCGGCCGGGCACCCCGCTGGGCGACCAGCCGGTGATGGACCCGAAGGACGCGCTGCGCGCCATCGCCGCCTTCCGGCTGGCGCTGCCGCGCACCATCCTGCGGTACGCGGGCGGCCGCGAGATCACGCTCGGCGACCTCGGCACCCGCGAGGGCCTGCTCGGCGGCATCAACGCGGTGATCGTCGGCAACTACCTGACCACGCTGGGCCGGCCCGCGACCTCGGATCTGGAGCTGCTGCAGGAGCTCAAGATGCCGGTCAAGGCGCTGTCGGCGACGCTGTGAGCGCGGCCGTGGGGACGTACTGCGACCGCTGCGGCGAGGCCGACCCGGCCGACGCCGCCGCGCACGCCGGCTGCCGGGCGGCCCGCGAGCTGGAGCCGCCGCGCTACTGCGCGCACTGCCGCCGCCGCATGAAGGTCCAGGTCGTCCCCACGGGCTGGACCGCGAGCTGCGTCGAACACGGCACGCTCGACAGCTCCGCCCCCTGACACCCGCCGGCTCCGCGCCCGCTGCCCGACAGCCCCGCGTCTGTCGCGCGGCGGCCCGCGCTCTGCTGCGCGACGCGCGTTTACATAGACGTTGGCCTATCAATCGACTATTTCGCGATCGAAGTCGATGGGATAGGCCAACGTCTCCGCGAGGCGGGGGCCGGGACCCCGGGCCGGCGGGTCAGGGCAGTGGGGCCGGGGACGGGGCGGCCGGTGGTGCCGCGGCGGGCGGGCCGGGCAGCTCCGGCAGGCCGATGAGCGTGTAGCGGGCCTTCAGCCAGGGCAGCAGCGTGCGGTACGCGGCGATCGTGTCCGGCTTGCCGTTGTCGTGCGACAGGATGATCGAGCCCGGCCGCACGTCCCGCTCGACCGCGGCGATGACGTGGTTCACCATCGAGGTGCCCCGGCCGTACTTGGAGTTCTCCCAGTCACGCGGGTCGACGTGCCAGTAGATCGACTTCATGCCCATGCTCTGGGCGATGCTCACCAGCTTGCCGGTGAAGTTGCCGCCGGGCGCCCGGAAGTACGAGATCCGCGCACCGGGTGCCGCCTTGTGGATGGCGTCGTTGGTCTTCTGCAGGTCGCGGCGGATGTACGACTCATCCCGCTTGGCCAGGTCGAACAGGTGCTGCCACGAGTGGTTGCACAGGGTGTGCCCCTCGGCCGCGATCCGGGCCACCATGGCCGGGTTGTCCCGGGCCCGGAAGCCGACCAGGCAGAAGGTGGCCTTCACGCCGCACTGCTTCAGCTGGTCCAGGATCTTGGGGGTGTTGATCGGGTCGGGCCCGTCGTCGAAGGTGAGCGCGACCGCCGCGGTGCCCGTCTTGACCACCGAGCCGCCCGGCCCGGTGCCCGTCGCCGCGGGCCGGCTCTGCGCGACCTTGCCGGTACAGCTGATCGGCCGCACCGGCGGGCGCGGCTTCGCGGTGGTCGTGGGGTGCGCCGGGGGTGTCGGCGTCAGTTGCAGCGTCGGCGTCGGCGTCGGCAGCGACGGTGTGGCCGGGGTGCTCGTGGGGACCGGCGCCGCCGGGGAGGCGGTGCCCTGGGCCCCGGGCTTGGGAGGTTGGGCGCATGCTGCGAGCGCGATCAGGGCAACGACAGCGGAAACCGCCATGCGTCGGTGCATGCGAACTCCTGGGGGTGCGGGGGTTCAGCGTCCACCGACCATAGTCCATGCCCGCCCCGATTGCAGCCTGCCGATGATCGAAGTGACCGGCCCAACGACCCCCACCAAACCCCCACGACAGCCCCGTTCCCGCAGCCCAAGTCGCGTCGATCTTGCGTGGACTGTGGGTACGACACGCCCTTTTCGGGCATATCCCCAACAGTTCGCGCAAGATCGACGCGATCTTGGTACGGCGGCGGGTCAGCCGAGGAGGCGGCGGAGACCGCGTTTGCGGGCGGGGACCGGCTCGGCGGGGATCGGGGCGGGAGCGCTGCCGGCGGGGACGGCGTCGCGGACGACCACCTGCGCGCCGGTCGGGTCGTAGCCGGCCGCTTGCACGGCGGTCGGGTCGTAGCCGGCCGCGTAGAGGGCGGCCGGGTCCGGGGCTGCCGGGGCCAGGGCTGCCGCGTCGACGGTGGCCGGGGCGAGGGGGGCGGTGCGGGTCGGGTCGTCGGGTGGGAGGTCGGTGGGCGGGCCGAGGGTGGGCTCGGGGGCGGTCTGGCCGGTGACGGGGCAGCGGGCGCCGGTGTGGCCGATCGCGCCGCGCGGCGTCTCGGCGGTGCGCCGCTCGACCGCGGTGCGCTGGGCGGGCACCGTGACGCGTACGGCAGCGGGGGTTCCGGTCAGCGACAGGTCGCGGGCGGTGTGGTCGAGGTAGAAGTTCGGCCGCTGGTCGGCCTCGGTGTAGTAGCGGTGGAACACCGGGGTAAGGCCGCCCGACATGGGCGGCACGATCCAGGTCCAGTCGGCCGGGGTGTCCCGCCCCGCGCGGCGCTCGCGCTCCACGTGGGTCAGAAACAGGCGCGACTCGCTGTGGTGGTCGGTGACCCGCACCCCCGCCCGCTCGAAGGACCAGAGCACCGCCCGGTTCAGCTCGACCAGCGCCCGGTCGCGCCACAGCGTCGACTCGCTGCCGGTGTCCAGGCCCATCCTGGCCGCGATGACCGGGATCTGGTGGTATCGCTGGGCGTCGGCCAGGTTACGGGCACCGATCTCGGTGCCCATGTACCAGCCGGAGAACGGCGCCAGCGGGTAGTCCACGCCGCCGATCGACAGCCGCATGTTCGCGATGGCCGGCACCGCGTGCCAGCGCAGGCCGAGCTCGGCGAACCAGCCGTACTCCGGGTGCGCGAGCGGCACCTCCAGCACGGCCGACTCGGGCAGCTCGTAGAGCCGCGGCTCGCCGCCATCGGTCTGCAGCACCAGCGGCAGCAGGTCGAACGCGCTGCCCTTGCCGGTCCAGCCGAGCCGGGTGACCGCCTCGGTGAACTGCTCGTACTGCGGGTCGCCGACGAACCCGTCGGCTTTGCGGTGGCCCGCGTACCGGATGAGCTGGTCGTTCCAGAGGCGGGTCACCGGGCGGCCGGGGACCGCCTGGCCGAAGATCGAGATGACCGCCCGCAGCCTGCCCCGGGACGCCCCCTCGCCGGTGGCCATGTGCAGGTGGCTCACCAGATCGTCGAAGATGCGGTCCGGGTCCCGGTGCTGTCGCCGGTCCAGCACGGTGAGGCTGCGCCAGTACACCCGGCCGATGCAGCGGCTGGCGTTGCGCCAGGCCATGCGCGCGCCGTGCACCAGCTCGGCGTGCGTGTGGGTGTACGTCCCCAGCGCGGCGATCTGCTCGCGCACCACGGCGAGCCGTGGCTCGACCGGGCCGAGCTTGGGCAGCTCGGCGTAGCAGGTGCGCAGGAACTCCTCGGCCTCGGCGAAGTCGACCGGCCGGTCCGGGTCCCAGTCCGTCAACGGAGCATCACGGTATCCCGTGGGAGGTATGTGAGGGACGGTCATGAGTGAATCAAAGACCGGCCCTCGACATAGCCATCGCACAATGTGTGCGACCGCCTACCGAGGGTCCGGCCAGATCACTCCTCAGGTCGCGCCGCGCTCCACCAGGTCACACCGTGGTTCGCAGCTCCGTCACCGCGATGGTGGCACTGATGAGCGAGCCGTCACGGTCGGTGCGGGCGGGGTGCGGCAGGCGCCGCATGGTGCGCAGCATCGCGTCGTTCTCGCAGTGCGTGTGCACCGTGACCGACCGGAACCCGGCCGGGCCCGCCAGCGCCAGCAGCCGGCGCAGCAGTGCCGTGCCGATCCCCCGGCGCTGCCACCCGTCCTCGACGAGCAGGGCGACCTCGGCCGTCTCCCCCTCGCCGATCAGGTTGGCCACGGCGACGATGTGGCTGCCGCCGGCCGGTGCGGACGCCGACGCCGGCGCGAGCCCGGCCGGAAAGTCGCCTCCCAGCTGCCGTCCGGGCAGTCCGGTCAGGCCGGCGGAGGGTGCCGCCTCGGTCGTCTCGGCCACCAGCGTGCAGCCTCGGGCCGGGGTGAGCAGCCGGGACAGCCGGGCCCGGCTCGGGCCGCGGGTGCCGGCGAGGTAGCGCAGGTAGAGGCTGCGCTCGCCGCAGCGGGAGTGCATCTCGTGCACGGCGGACACGTCTGCCGAACCGGCGGGACGGAACGTCACCTCGGCGCCGTCGGGCAGCAGCACCACCCCGCCCGCCATCCGGCGGGTGACGGTGGCCCGTGCGACCTCGACCAAAGCCTGCGCGCGGGCGAACTCGGCCGGGGTGAAGGCCGGCTCGAGCCGGGTCACCACCAGCGCGCCGCCGTGGCTGAGCGGGTCCGCCAGCCGCATCGTGGTGTCGGAGTGCCCGGTGGCGGTCGCGCCGCCGGCCTCGCGCCGGACCAGGGCACCGCCGAGCAGGCTCGACAGCGCGCCGTGCAGCCCGTCGGGGTCGGCGGCGAGCCGGGCGGCCAGGCCCAGCGCGTGCGTCGGCGGGTCGATCAGCCCGTACACGTCGGAGCGGCTCACCCAGGCGTCGCGCCCGCGGCCGCGCTCGATGGCCGCGACCAACTCGTCCTCGGTCAGCGCGTCCGGCGCGTCCACCAGGAAGTCGTCGACGGCGCCCGCCTCGGTGGTGTGCACCTGCACCGCGAGGATGTTGACCGACCGCAGCGCCAGACTCGCCGTCAGCACCGCCAGGAACCCGGGACGATCGTCAACGGTCGCCCGCACCCGCCACAACGCCATGACCTGCTCCTTTTCCCGCCGGCGGCGACACCTCCATGATGGGGGCGGCCACCGACAGGAATCAGCGTGCGCCTGTCGTGTTTCGGGACCGTTACACGGTCTTATCAAGATCTAACTATGCCCGAGGTCACAGGCATGGCGGATTCGCGCAGGTCAGACCGCCGAGGCGGGCTCCTCTGCGGTGCGCTCGGCCGCCCGGGGCGCGGGCGCCTGCACCGCGTCCAGCCGGTCGCCGAGGATCGCCGCGCCCGCGCGCACCAGCTGCGCGACCCGGTCGACCTCGGTGGCGTGGAACGCGGCCACCGGCAGCTCGTCGTCCGCGGACCGCGCCACCACCAGCACCAGGCCCGCGCGGCCGAACGGCGCCAGCGCGTACCGGGTGCCGTCGGGGCCGGTCATCGCGCGCGCCCGCAACGGCGTGACCTCGGGCAGCGCCAGCTGATCCGGCGCCCGCCAGCTGGCGTAGACGACCGGCGGCACGGGACGCTTGCGGACCGCGCCGAGCACCGCCATGTCGTCCGCGCCGTGGCGCACGTCGATGCCGACCGAGCCGCGGGCGGCCCAGTCCGCAGGGACCCGCAGCGCCATCGCCCAGTCGGCCGCCAGCAGCGCCGGGACCGTGTCCACCAGCGTGGCCAGGCCTTCGGCCGGGTTCGAGGCGACCTGCGTCAGCAGCTCGGCGTCGAACGCGCCGGCCACCGGCGCGCCGATCGCCCGCCAGATGCCGTCGACCCGCACGCCCGGCATCGCGCTCAGGCCGGCCCGCAGCCGCTCCACGCCGGCGCCACCGGGCCACACCACGGTGAAGTCGTCGATCGCCCGGCCGCCGAGCCGCTCCAGCACCACCACCTGGACGATGTCCGCACCGGCCACACCCAGGGTCCGGGCCACCTGCCCCAGCGAGCCGGGGCGGTCGGGCAGGGCGACTCTGACCCTCAGCAGCATGGCGGCTCCTCTCGACGGACGGCACTCAGGCTCGTGCCGGAACTCTGTCCGAGCTTGGCCTATTACCGTTTCGTACGTATTGCGGCGCCGTATCCGCGGGAGACGAAATCTCCACCGCGTCTCCGCAGCTCAGCACCGCCCTCACCGGTCCGGCGCCGCCATTGCCGCCACCCGGGCCCACCCATGATCGCCGATCACGGGCAAAACGCGGGCAACACCACACCGTGTCGCCACACGCAATGATCACGTTGAATACAAAGCGCCGCCCGACGTGCGGGCGGACTCATATCCTCCACGCTCGAACGGACCACAGTCAACGCGTGTCCACCAAGCGGACGACGAATGAACCCGCCGTCCCACCCCGCGCCCCGGCCGCCCTCGTCACGCGCCGCCAAGCGCCCACGACCGCGCTACCCCAGCGTTCGCCCGCCAGCCTCACCCGCCACCAACCGCCCAGGACCGCGCCACCCCCGCGTGCGGAGCACGCGCCAGCTAAGCAGAGTTGCGGTGGACCAGGTGGGTGTCGAGGAGAATGTGGCTGGGTTCCTGCTCGCCGCGGATGCGGCTGAGGAGCAGGCGGACCATGTGCCGGCCCATGTCCTCGACGGGCTGGTAGACGGTGGTCAGCGGCGGCTCGGTCTGCCGGGCGACTGGCGAGTCCTCGAAGCCGATCACGGCAACGTCCTCGGGGATGCGACGGCCGGCGTCGCGCAGGGCGCGCATCGCACCGGCGGCCATCAGGTCGGAGGCGACGAAGACGGCGTCCAGGTCGGGGCGGCGGGCCAGCAGCCGGCGCATCGCCTCGACGCCGCTGTACTCGCTGAAGTCGCCGAACTCGATCAGCGGCTCGACGGCGGCGGTCTGCACGGCGGCCCGGTAGCCGACCAGGCGGTCGACGCCCACGCCGAGGTCCTGCGGGCCGGCGATGGTGGCGACCCGCTTGCGGCCGGAGGCGAGCAGGTACTCCACGGCGACGCGGGCGCCGTTGACGTTGTCCATGTCGACGTACGAGATCTGCTGCTCGACGCTGACCGGGCGGCCGCCGAGCACGGCGGGCAGGCCGCGCTGGTTGAGCAGGTGCACCAGGTTGTCCGACTCGTGCAGCATGACCAGCAGCACGCCGTCGACGTGCTGGCTGGTGAGGTGGTGCTCGACGCGCTGGCGCTCGGCCGGGGTCTGCGCCATGGCCAGCCACAGCTGCAGCGAGGTGTCCGACAGCGCGGAGCTGATGCCGCGCACGATGCCGGCGAAGAACGGCTCGGCGAAGACCCGCTCCTGCGACTCGGAGACCACCAGCGCGACGGAGTCGGTGCGCTGGGTGACCAGGGCTCGGGCGGCGCGGTTGGGCACGTAGCCCAGCTCCTTGATGGCCTCCTGCACGGCGCTGCGCGCCTCGGGGCTGACCTGGGGCGAGCCGTTGACGACACGCGACACGGTGCCCCGCCCCACGCCGGCCAGCGCGGCCACCTCGTCCAGCGTGGGCCGGCCCGCAGACCTGGTGCGCTGCGTCGTCATCGATTGCTCCTCGTTCTGGGCGGGCCCGGGGCCGACCGCTGGCCGGCCCCGGGTCCGCTGTGCCGTCAGGCGGCGAGCCCGCCGCGCCGGATCACGTCCGCGTACCAGTGTGCACTGGTCTTCGGCGTGCGTACCTGGGTGTCATAGTCGACATGGACGATGCCGAACCGCCGCGAGTAGCCCCAGGCCCACTCGTAGTTGTCCAGCAGCGACCACGCGAAGTATCCCCGCAAGGGCACCCCCGCCGCCATCGCCTCATGGCACGCCTTCAGATGGGCGTCCAGGTAGGCGACGCGGTCCGGGTCCGGCACCGAGCCGTCCGGGGCCACCCGGTCGTCGTACGCGGCGCCGTTCTCCGTGATGTACATCGGGATCGGGCCGTAGTCCTCGTGCGTGCGCTTGAGCAGGGCGACCAGGCCGTCCGGGTCCACCTCCCAGCCCATCTCGGTCACCGGCAGCTCGCGGGTCAGGAAGCGGACCTGCCCGCTGCCCGGCCACGCCGACGGCGCCCGCCAGTGCGACTGCGGCGCGCCGTCGTCGGACGGGCCCGCCACGACCTGCCGGGTGTAGTAGTTGACGCCGAGCATGTCCAGCGGCTGGTTGATGACCGCCAGGTCGCCGTCGTGCACGAAGCCCCAGTCGGTCAGCTCGGCGGTGTCGGCCAGCAGGTCGGCCGGGTACTCACCGCGGAAGATCGGGTCCAGGAAGACCCGGTTGCCGACGCCGTCGATGCGGCGCTCGGCATCGCGGTCGGCCTCGGCGTCGGACGCCGCCTTCAGCGAGTGCAGGTTGAGGGTGATGCCCATCTGCCGGTCCGGCACCGCGGCGCGGATCGCCTGCACGGCCAGGCCGTGACCCAGGTTGAGGTGGTGCGCCGCGGCCAGGGCCTTGGCGCCGTCGGTCACGCCGGGGGCGTGCACGCCGGAGCCGTACCCGAGGAACGCGCTGCACCAGGGCTCGTTGTGGGTGGTCCAGAACTTCACCCGGTCACCGAGCGCGTCGTGGACGAGGCCCGCGTACTCGGCAAACCGGTAGGCGGTGTCACGCGCCGGCCAGCCGCCCGCGTCCTCGAGCTCCTGCGGCAGGTCCCAGTGGTAGAGCGTCAGCCAGGGCTCGATGCCCCGGCCGAGCAGGTCGTCCACCAGGCCGCGGTAGAAGTCGAGACCCTTCTGGTTGGCCGGCCCCCGGCCGCCCGGCTGCACGCGCGGCCAGGCGACGGAGAAGCGGTACGACCGGAGCCCGAGCTCCGACATGAGCCGGACGTCGTCGGCCCTGCGATGGTAGTGGTCGCAGGCCACGTCGCCGTTGTCGCCGTTGAGCACCTTGCCCGGGGTGCGGCTGAAGGTGTCCCAGATGGACGAGGTGCGCCCATCCTCGAACGCGCCGCCTTCGATCTGGTAGGAGGCCGTGGCCGCGCCCCACAGGAAGTCCTGGGGGAACGCCACCGCCGGCGAGGCGAGCTGCGAGTCTTGCTGGATTGTCACGCTTTTACAGCACCTTCCATGATGCCGCCGATGATCTGACGACCGAAGATAATGAAGATCACGAGCAACGGCACGACACTGAGCAGCGTACCCGCGAACACCTGGGAGTAGTCGTTGTAGTAGCCCTGCGAAAGGCGTTGCAGGGACAGCTGAACGGTCGGGTTCAGCGGGTCGCCCAGCGCGATCTGGGGCCAGAGGAACGAGTTCCACTGCTCCATGAAGGTGAACAGGCCGAGCACGGCGATGGCGGGGCGCAGGCCGGGCAGCACCACGTTCCAGTAGGTGCGGAACGTGCTGCAGCCGTCCATGCGGGCCGCCTCGATCAGCTCGTCGGGCACCGCCTGGCTGGCGTACTGGCGCATCATGAACACGCCGAAGCCGCTGACCAGGAACGGCAGGATCACCGACGGCAGCTTGTTGTGCAGGTCCCACTCGTACATCATCTGGTAGAGCGGCACGATGCCCAGCTGCGTCGGCACCATCATCGTGATCAGGATGGCCAGCATCAGGCCGTTGCGGCCCTGGAAGCGCAGCTTCGCGAAGGCGAAGCCGGCCAGCGACGAGAAGAAGACCACGAACACGGTGACCACGGTCGCCACGATGGCCGAGTTGACCAGACCGGTCATGAAGGCCGCGCCCTCGTTGTTGACCAGCCGGTCGACGTTCGAGCCGATCTCGCCGCCCGGGGTCATCGGGGGCGGGGTCTGCCCGATCGCGTCGTTGGTGCGCGTGGCGATCACGAACATGAAGTAGAGCGGGAAGACCGACAGCGCCACCGCGGCGAGCAGGGTGAGGTAGGTGAGCGGGCTGGCGTGCCAGAGCCGCTCGGCGGCGCCCATGCTCTTGCGGCGCTTGCGCGGCGGGGGCGGGGCGGCTTCACGGCCGCCGGTCCGGACTGCCGTGGCGGTCATCGCTTCACCTTCTTCTTCTTCGCGTTCCCGTCGGCGGAGCGCAAGCTCCGGGTGAACAGGAAGTTGATCAAACTGAATACCAAGATCATGACGAAGAGCAGCCAGGCGACCGTGGCGGCGCGGCCCAGCTCGAACTTCATGTAGAACTGCTCCATCAGGAACATCGTCACCGTCTGCGACTGGCGGTCCGAGCCGCCGAGCAGCGGGTTGCCACCGCCGGTGAACAGCAGCGGCTCACCGTAGAGCTGCAGGCCGCCGATGGTGGAGATGATGGTGACGAAGATGATGGTGGGCCGCAGCATGGGCACCGTCATGGTCCAGAACTGCCGCCACGACGACGCGCCGTCCAGCGAGGCCGACTCGTAGATGTCGCGCGGGATCGACTGCATGGCGGCCAGGAAGATCAGCGCGTTGTAGCCGGTCCAGCGCCAGTCGACCATCGAGGAGATGGCGACCCAGGACGACCAGCTGTGCGCCTGCCACTCGATCGGTTCCACGCCGACCAGTCCCAGCACCCAGTTGATCAGGCCGAAGTCGCGGCTGTAGAGCTGGGTGAAGACGATGGACACCGCGGCGACCGAGGTGATGTTCGGGATCAGCACGCCCATCCGCAGCAGCGTGCGCCCGCGCAGGCGCTTGTTCAGCGCGTTCGCGAGGATCAGCGCGAGGATCAGCTGCGGCACCGTGGACATGAGGAACATCGCGATCGTGTTGACGACCGAGTTCCAGAAGTCGCTGTCGCCGAGGAACATCACGAAGTTGTCGAGCCCGACGAACTTGGCGGTCTCGACGGTCGACCCGAGATCCCAGTCGTAGAGCGACATCCGCAGCGTGTAGATCAGCGGCCAGAGGCCGAAGATGCCGAAGACGACGAAGAACGGCGCGATGTAGAGGTACGGGGAGTACTTGATGTCGAGCCGCCCGAGCGCTCCCTTGCTCCTGCGCGGTTCGGTGGGCGGCGGCGAGCCACCGGCCCTGCGATGCCCCGGCGCGACGTCGCGTCGCGTGGAGGATTGCACTGTCATGACCACTCCTGTGCTAGCCGGCCGGCGGAGTCCCGCGGCGCCAGCCCGCTCGCCTGCCCCGCGACGTGGTGGCGGGGCGCTGCCGAGCAGAGGCTGCGATAGCGGGCGACCCAGTTGGTAGTGACTGCCATGCGCGGGGTGCGCGGTCGACGACCGGGTCGGGGACGCCGATCTCGGCGGCCTCGCGGACCTGCGGCTGCTCGGCGAGCAGCTCCTGGACGGGGCGGGGGATGAGGTTCTCGCCGCCGGAGACGAC
>NZ_JBFAOU010000069.1:0-38980 GCF_040675365.1 Catellatospora sp. NPDC049609
TGGGAGCTGATCGACGAGGCGGGCAACCGGCTCATCGACGGCCGGGCCGGCTGGCTCGGCGTCGGCTCGTTCTCCGACGGGCTGGCTGCACCGGGTGGCGGCGCGGCACCCGTCGGCCGGGTGGCTCCGGCGCCTGGCCGACGGCGACCGGCGGGCCCTGGGCGGCCTCGCGGCGGTGATGCGGGCGTACTTCGACGCGGTGCTGGACCCCCACTGGGACGTGGTCGCGAGCCGGGTCGCCGCGGCGCGGGCGCACGGGGCCCGGTGCATGGTGGACGGTGGCGTGCACCGCCTGCTGACGACGCTGCACCCGGCGGTGCGGTGGGAGCCGCCGACCCTGCACGTGGCCTATCCCGACGACCGCGACCTGCATCTGGACGGGCGCGGCCTGGTGCTGATGCCGTCGTTCTTCTGCCGCCGCAGGCCGGTCACGCTGCGGGCGGCGGACCGGCCGCCGGTGCTGGTGTACCCGATCGACCACGACCTCGGCCGGCCGGCGGACCCGCCTGCGGCCGCCGGCGGCGACCTGACCGCGCTGCTGGGCGCGACCCGGGCCGCGGTGCTGCGTGCGGCCCGGTCGCAGCCGCACGGCTGCACCACCGGCGAGCTGGCCCGCCAGGTGCGGGTGTCACTGTCGAGCGCCAGCGAGCACGCCACCACGCTGCGCCGGGCGGGCCTGCTGCACGCCCGGCCGCACGGCAGGCACACCCTGCACGTCGTCACGCCGCTCGGGCACGCGCTGCTGGCCGGCGCGCATCCCGACCTCGCCGGGTGACGCGCCGGGCGCCGACCGTCCGGCTACGTGCGGAAGGCCGGGGCCAGGGCCAGCGGTGTCTCGCCCCACCTCGCCGCCAGCACGCCGCGCAGCTCGGCGGCGAACGCCGCGATCTCCGGGCGGCGCGACGCGCGGGCGAGGTCCAGGCGGTGCAGCAGCCGGGCGCGGCGACCCGGCATGTCCGGATCGGGCGCGGCGGGCGCGTCCTCGGCCAGCGCGACGGGCAGGAACCACGACGAGTAGACCACCGACCACAGGTCCGTGGCCGCGGCGACGTCCCGGTCGAACGCGGGCGTGGCCACGTACGGCAGGTGGTCGGCCAGCGCGGCGCGGTAGCGGGCCACCGCCCGGTCGGCCACCTCGTCCGGCAGCCGCCAGGAGCACCAGCACGACGGCCACGGCACGCGCAGGTAGGCCACGTCCCAGGCGAGGTGGCGCCACTCGGCGTGTTCGAAGTCGATGAGCGCCAGGCCGTCGCCGGTGAACACGTTGTTGTCCGGGCACGCGTCGCTCGGCGACAGCGCCGCGGCCGCGTCGTCGCCGAGCCGCGCGGCCTCGGCGCGGAACGCCTCGGCGAGCGCCTCGGGCACGGTGACGCCGAGCGGCTCGCACGCCGCGCGCAGCCCGTCGACGGACTTCTCCAGCGTCGCGGTGAGTGAGGTCATCGGCTCCGACCCCGGTGCCGCCCGCGCGTCCAGCTCGACGCGGAACGCGTCGCGTAGGCCCAGCGTCGCGCGGTGCACCGCCCCGATGGCGTCCGCCCAGGCTTCGACCGCCGTCGTCGCGGCGAGCGGGTCGGTGCCGAGCAGCGCGTCGGCGACGCTGCCGCCCCCGCCCAGGTCCGACATCACCACGACGGGCGGGGACGCGCCCGCGGCGAGCAGCCGCGGCGCGGGCGTGCCGGCGGGCAGCACGGCGAGCGCCGCCGACTCGCGCGCCCAGCTCGACGGGTCGTCGAAGGTCTTCACGATCACGGTCGTGGGCGTCCCGCCCGGCGGGGTCAGGCGCGCCCGGCGCACCGCGGAGCGGTCGCTGCCGCCGAGGGCGCCCACCGGTTCGACGGTCGTGCCCGGCAGCAGCGCGCGTACCTCGTCCAGGTCGTCGATCACGACGTCACGCTACCGCCGGCGGGCGGTGGACCGCGTCTGGATTCCGCGCGGGTGACTGCGGCGAAATAGTTCGATACACTTATTTATCTCGATGGTTTGTTTCCTGTTTCGAGGCCCCCGAGGAGGACCGATGCCGCGCCCGCAGCCGTCCGTCGTCACCGCCTGCCTCGCGATCGCGGCACTCGCGGTCACGCTGGCCACCGTCCCGCTCGCCGCACCGGCCGCCGCCGACGTCACGCCCCTGGCCACCACCGCGCCCGGCCTGGTCATCGGCAGCGACTTCCCCGACCCCGACGTGTCGAAGTTCGACGGCGTCTTCTACGCGTACTCGACGAACAACGGGTACGGCAACGTCCCGGTCGCGTCGGCGCCCTCGCTGACCGGGCCGTGGACCCGGCGCGGCAACGCGCTGCCCACCCTGGGCGCCTGGGCAAGCGGCGGGCTGACCTGGGCGCCGGACGTGTCCCGCCGGGCCGACGGCAGGTACCTGCTCTACTACACCGCCCGCAGCACCGCGACGGGCCGGCAGTGCATCGGCGCCGCGCTGGCCACCTCGCCGCTCGGGCCGTTCACGCCCGTGGGCACCCAGCCGCTGGTCTGCAACGCCGGCGAGGGCGGCGACATCGACGCGGCGAGCTTCGTCGACAGCACGGGTGCGCGCTACCTGCTCTACAAGGACGACGGCAACGCCATCGGCCAGCCGACCAGCCTGTGGCTGCAGGGTGTCGCCGCCGACGGCCTGACCTTCCAGGGCGGCCGCGTCGAGCTGCTGCGCAGCGGGCGGCCCGAGGAGGCGGGCGTCATCGAGGCCCCGGCGCTGACCAAGGTCGGCTCGCAGTACGTGCTGTTCTACTCGCTCGGCGGGTACGGCGGCGACGCGTACCAGACCAGCTACGCGACCTCGGCGTCGCTGACCGGGCCGTACACGAAGGCGTACCGCTCGCTGATCACCACCGAGAGCGTGAACGGGACGGTCCGCGGACCGGGCGGCGCCGACGTGGTCCGCGACGCGGCCGGGGACCACCTGGTGTTCCACGGCTGGATCAACAACTACAGCGCCCGGGGCATGTACGTCGCGGCGCTCGGCTGGTCCGGCGGATTCCCGGTGGTCCGGGGCAGCCGGGTGCGCACCGAGGCCGAGCGCGGCACGCTGAACCGCTGCGCCGTACGCAGCACGACCACGGCGTCGCAGGGCCAGGCTGTCGCATACATCGACTACGCCGACAGCTGGGTGCAGCTGAGCGTGTTCGCGCCGCGCGCCGGTGCCTACACCGTCTACGTCGCCTACTCCGCCGGCTTCGGAGACGCGCAGCACACGCTGACCGTCAACGGCGCGTCGCCGGTGACCGTCAACTACCCGAACACCGGCTGGGAGACGTGGCGGCAGGTCCCGGTCGACGTCACCCTGCAGGCGGGCGCGAATACGCTGCGCCTGACGCACCTGAGCCGCTGGGCCGAACTGGACTACGTCGAGGTGGCGTAGCCGCGGAGCACACGGGCCGGCCGACGCCGAGGCCGGCCCGTGTTCCGCTGGTGCCGGGAAAGCGCTTGCCATAGGATCGCGCCAATCCTGCGAACGAAGGGAGCCGAGGCAGCGGCCCAAACTTCGCAATAGGGCTCCAACCAGGGCCGACCGATGGTCGGCCATCGGCGTTTGTCCTGATTCGATGCAACAAAGCTGCACATGCAAGTCATTGACTGATTTAAGTCCGTCTTCCTATGTTGGCTGGAAAGCGCATTCCAACACAGGGAGGTCCTACAGTGCAGGAAGCGCATCACGTCCCCGCACGGCGGAGCAGGCGCGCCCGCAGCGCCCTGGCCGCCGGCGTCAGCGCCACCGTCGCGGCGCTGGTCATCACCGTCGGCGCGGTCGCGGCGAACGCGGCCACGCTCTTCTCGGACGACTTCAACGACGGCGACGCCGCCGGATGGACCACCTCCGGCGGCAGCTGGTCGGTGTCGTCCGGCGCGTACGGGCAGTCGAGCACGGGCGCCAGCGCCAAGGCGCTGGCCGGCTCGACGTCGTGGTCCACGGTCACCGTCTCGGCCAGGGTCCGGCCCAACACCTTCAGCAGCTCGTCCTCGCGCGGCGTCGGCATCGCGGCCCGCGCGCAGAGCACGTCGAACTTCTACGCGCTCGTGCTCACCGGCTCGGCGGTGCAGCTGCGCAAGGGCACCACGACCACGCTGGCCTCCGCGCCCTTCTCGGCGGCCACGGGCACCTGGTACACCCTGTCGCTGAGCGCGACCGGCAGCTCCCTGGTCGGCTCGGTCAACGGCGTCCAGCTGGTGTCCGCCACGGACGGCTCCTACCCGACCGGGCGCGCCGGGCTGCTGGCCAACTACACGGCGGCCTCGTTCGACGACGTCCTGGCGACCGACGCGGCGGGCCCGAGCCCGTCGTCCCCACCGGCCTCGCCGCCCGCGTCACCGTCGGCGTCGCCGCCCGCCTCCCCGTCCGCCTCGCCCTCGGCGCCGCCCTCGCCGAGCACCAGCCCGCCGCCGCCCCCGGGCGGGATCGTCGGCTGGGCCACCCAGGCCGGCGGCACGACCGGCGGTGCGGGCGGCGCCACGGTGACCGTGTCCACCTGGGCCGACCTGCGCACCCAGGCACAGGCCGCGGGCACGCGGACCATCCTGGTCAACGGGATGCTCAGCGGGTCGGGCACCATCGAGGTCACCGCCAACAAGACGATCCGCGGCGTCGGGTCCGGCTCCGGCGTGTCCGGGACCACCCTCAACATCGAGGACATGCACCCGGCCAACGTCATCATCCAGAACCTGAACATCCGCGGGGTGCCGGGCGGCGACGCGATCCAGATCGAGAACGCGACCCACATCTGGATCGACCACAACACGCTGTCCAGCACCATCGAGAGCAACGTCGACTACTACGACGGCATGATCGACATCACCCACGCCGGGGACTACATCACCGTGTCGTGGAACATCGTGCGCGATCACTGGAAGACGTCGCTGGTCGGCCACTCCGACGGCAACTCCGGGGAGGACACCGGCCACCTGCGGATCACGTACCACCACAACTGGTTCGACCGGACCTTCGAGCGCAGCCCCCGGGTGCGCTTCGGCGAGACGGTCCACGTCTTCAACAACTACTACACCAACGTCAACAACAACTCGTCGTCGTACGCCATCGCCTCGACCATGAACGCCGGGGTGCTCGTCGAGGGCAACGTCTTCGAGAACGTGCAGCAGGCGTGCTGGTCGGCGAGCGGCTACGCCGACTCCGACCCGGGCCGGCTGGTGGCGCGCGACAACTCGCTCACCAACTCCGGCCCGTGCGAGACCAACGGCTCCGTGGCCGCGGTCCCGTACTCCTACACCGCGCAGAGCTCCGGCGCGGTGAAGTCCTCGGTCACCGCGGGCGCCGGAGCGGGCAAGCTCTGACCTGCCCCTCCTGATGGCACGGGAGGCCGGCACCGCCCGGTGTCGGCCTCCCGTCCGGCGACTTTGCTCTGCACACAAATACGCACCGGACGTCGCGTGCGTATTTGTGTGCAGAGCAAAGCCGAAGCCCGACCGACCTGCGGACGTCCCCGGCTCAGGTGTTCAGCGGGCGCCGCGCGACCGACAGCACGTGCGTCACCGGCCAGTCCAGCGGCCGGCCGTCGAGGTCGGTCAGCGACGCCACCGGCGCGATCCGGTTGTCGACGATCCAGTCGTTGCGCACCGCCCGCGACGCGGTGTCGATCTCCCAGCCGGTGTCGGCGAGCAGCTCGGTCCAATCGGCGTACGCCATGCCGCAGAACTGCTCACCCGTCTCGGGCAGCCAGTTCTCCGTGTAGTCCTTGCGCGTCAGGAAGTCCATCGCGTCGGCGAGCCGCAACCGGACCGCGTCACCCACCATCGTGTACGCGAACGGGAAGCGGAAGTCCACCGCGAACTGCTCGAACCGGGCGCGCGTGGACAGGCCCCCGACGTACGCGGCGACCTCGGCGGGCGGCAGCTGCGCCAGGTCCCGGCGCGGCGCGTCCGGGTTGTCCCCGTCGCCACCGGCCAGGTGCAGCAGCACCGGGCGGTCGCGGTCGTCGGGGCCGCAGACGTCGCTGTTGATCCATACGCCGCCGGGCACGGTGTGCTCGTAGATCGCCTCCACGAACGCCCGCAGCGACGCGTACTGCTTTCCGTAGGACCAGATCTCGTGGGTGAGCGCGAACGTCAGGGTGGTGTCGACCGACCGCGCCGGGAGCACCGCACCGCCGAGCACGTTGCGGCGGTAGAAGAACACGTTCGGGTTGGCGAACGTGCCCTGCGCCTTCTTGTGCACGCACTCGTCGAACAGGTGCCGGGCGACCTCGACCCCGATGAGGTCGCTCTCCCGCAGCGCCGGCTCCCGGTCGGCCAGTTCCAGCACGGCGCCCGCGCCGCAGCCGATGTCGACGATGCGGCCGGGCCGGACGTACTCGCGCACCGCCGACCACTTGCGCTCGGCGGCGTCGGCGAACGCCTCGGCGTAGGTCCGGTAGTCGCGCGTCGCGGTGAGCCCGCCCTCGTCGCCGACGACCGGGTCGTTGACGACGGTGCGCACGGCGTCGGCGAGGCGGTAGCGGTCGAAGACGTCGACGGTGGCCGGGTGCGCCAGCTCCCGCCAGCTCTCGTCCCCGGCGGCCAGCCGCAGCAGCACGTCCCACGGGCGTTCCGGCACCGGCGTCACCGACGCCTCGACCGCGTCGACGGTGAAGCCCAGCTTCTCGTAGAGCGCCGCCACCTCGGGCGTCGAGCAGGCGACGACGGTGTTGTCCGGGGTCAGCTCCAGACCGGTGGCCACGGTGACGTTCTTGAGCGTGACCTCAGCGAAGCGGCCGGTCGGCGCGGTGTCGAACACGGGCACGACCAGCGAGCGCAGGCCGGTCAGCGCGCTGAACCGCTCGATCGCCGCCTCCCGGCGGTGGCAGGGCACCGGGTTGCGGCGGGTGTTCGCATGGTTCGCCGAGGTCACCGCCCAGACGACGGTGGCGCCGTCACCGGCCAGGGCGCGCAGGTGCCGCGCCTGGAACCGGGTGAGCACGTGGTGGCGGCCGGGGAACAACACGAAATCCATGCGGTGTTGATACCCCATCGTGGCTCGTCGACGGGATGCGCCCCGGACCTCGGCCGCCGCCTACTTGCGCTCGATGCGGTAGCGCAGGACGAGGAACGGCAGCCCGAACACCCAGAACGCGTGGTCGGCGCGCAGCCGCCCGCCTTCGAGGTAGACGTCGAGCTGCTCGGCGAAGCCGTCGACGGCGCCCGAGGTCAGCTCGCCCGTCGCCGCGTCGACGTAGGTCAGGTAGTGGCCGGGCTGGTCGAGCTCGCTGCGGCTGGTCAGGACCAGGCCGCCGCCCGGACGCGGGCGCGGGGCCAGCGTCGCGGTGAAGCTGGCCTGCGGCAGCGGGAAGCCCACGCTCACGTACCCGCGCCCGTCCCGCCGGTACGTGGTGTAGATGCCGACGTAGATCGGCTCGTCGGTGTCGGCGTGCGCCCGGATCCAGCCGCGGACGACGCCGCCGTCCGGCCGGGTGACGGTGTCGATGCGGCTGACCACGCCCCGCTGCGTCTCGCGCTGGTTCATCGGGACGTTCGCCTGCCCGAGCGGCCGCGCGACCAGATACCGGTAGAGCAGGTAGCCGGGTCGCACCCACAGCCGCCACTCGGGCACGATGTCCAGCCGGAACCGGGTCGTGTGCTCGTAGAACTCGCGCACCAGCGGGTCGACCGCGGCCGGGTCGAACTCCGGTCCGGCCAGCTCGTCGAGCGAGGCCACGATGCCGACGTCGGGCGCCGCCGGGGTGTAGTCGCCGCCGAGCGCCTGCGCCAGCTCGCGTACGTAGCCTGTGCCGACGTAGCCGGTGCGCGCCGCGAGCGGCACGACGAACGGCAGGTCCTCGGCTGTGGCCCGCTCGGCGAGCAGCCTGACCTGCGGCTCGCGGAACAGCAGTGCGGACAGCGCGCGGAAGGCGAGCACGACGGCCGCGGCGACCGCGGAGGCGGGGACGGCTGCCCAGAGGGCCGACAGCGCCCAGCCCACCGCGAGGCCGACCACCGGCCCGAGCAGCACCTTGTGCGGGCGTACCCCGAGCAGTCCGGTCAGCAATCCGGCGAGCAGGCCGACGATGACCGGCCCCGCGCCGGTCATCGCGCCGAAGGCCCAGCCCAGGGGCGCGGCCAGCGCGGCGCCCATCAGGATCCGCGACCACAGCGCCGGGATCTCGCCGGGCCGCTGCCGTGCCCGCGCGACGGCGTCGGCGGCCGCCGTCACGACGGCTCCCGCGACGGCTCCGGTGACGACCGCGACCGTCCCCCGGCCCGCCGTCAGCGACGCGCCCGCCGCCGCGCCGAGCACACCGGCGACCACCCATGAACCCTGCCGCTTCGCCTCCGCCACGCGGCGAATGTACTCGTACCCGCCGCACTCGGCCGCTCCTGAGTCGCGCTCGCGGCGGGGAGCCCACGGAGAGCTCCCCGCCGCGGGGATCACGCGGCGTAGATGATCTTGACGCCGCCGTTGGTCAGCACCGCCACCGTGGAGCCGCGTACGCCGGAGTTCAGGTTGCGCCAGCCGTTGTAGCTGCTCGCCTCGTGCACGTAGCCGCCGCTGGTGGTGTAGATGAGCTTCTCGCCGGCCCAGTTCAGCGCGGCGATCGAGCCGCCGCCCACCCCGGAGATGCCGGTCCACACGTTCGCCCAGCCGGCGTTGCTGGCCGCCTCGTACACCGCGCCGCCGTTGAGCACGTAGAGGATCTTCGTGGTGCCCAGCGTGATCGCGGCCACCGCCTGGCCGGGGACGCCCGTGTTGAGGTTGCGCCAGCCGTTGGCGCTGTGCGCCTCGTGCACGTAGCCGCCGACGATGCTGTAGACGTACTTGACCCCGCCGAGCGTGATCGCCGCGATCGAGGAGCTGCCCACCCCGGCGATGCCGCTGTTGAGGTTGCGCCAGCCGTTGTTGCTGCTCGCCTCGTGCACGTAACCGCCGATGACGGTGTAGATCAGCTTCTCGCCGTTCAGGTTGAGCGCGGCCAGCGCCGTGCCCTGCGCGCCCTGGATGCCCGTGGACATGTTGCGCCAGCCCGTGCTGCTGGCCGCCTCGAAGATCTGGCCGCCGTTCGAGGAGTAGATGATCTTCGTGCCGCTCACGTTGATGACGGCCAGCCCGCTGGCCGTGACCGCGCCGCCGCTGCCGGAGACCGGCAGCGCCTGCCAGCCCGCATTGCTGGCGGCCTCGTACACCTGCCGCCCGCCCGGGTTCGAGCCGATGTACGCCAGCGGGTTCACGTAGTTGCCGTTGGGGTCGAGCATGTGCCAGTGCAGGTGCGGGCCGGTCGAGCTGCCCGAGCCGGGAGCGCCGGCCGCGCCGCCGGAGCGGCCCACGATCGCGCCCGCGCCGACGTAGGTGTTGTTCGCCAGCGAGAACGCCGACAGGTGCAGGTACTGGCTGCGCCAGCCCTCGCCGTGGTGGATGGTGACGGTGTGCCCGGCGTTGCCGTTGTAGGGGGTGTTCTGCACCGTCCCCGCGCCGCAGGCGGGCAGGGCCGTGCCCACGCCCATCCCGAAGTCGATGCCGCCGCGCGAGCCGCGGGCGAGGTGGCCCTCCCAGGTGTCGGTGATCGGGTAGCCGCTGAACGGGTTGTAGATGGCCGGTGCGGCGTGGGCGGTGCCGGGCAGTGCCAGCACGCCGCCCACCGACATGGCCCCCGCGCCCAGCGCCGAGGCGCGCAGCAGCGTACGCCGGCTCAGGCCCGGTGCGGGCTCCGCACCGCCGCCGCAGCAGTTGATCTGGTGGTCCTGCGTCATTGTCGCTCCTCCTGCGACCGCGCCGGTCGCATCCATGGCCGTGACTGTCGGACGGCACGCGGAAGGCGCCGCTGCCGCGGCGGCTTCGGTGACGGGGTTTTCGGCGGGACACGTGACGTCGCCCGGGGGCGCATGTCCTGTCACATGTCGATGGATGAATGTCTCTTCATCGTGGGGCACCGGCCCACACGCGAGCACATCCGGTCTTCATACGTCCCGGGTGTCGTCCAGCCCGGCCAGCCGCTGCCGGACCTCGTCGGCGTCGGGATGGCCCAGCGCGTCGAGCTTGGCCAGCGACAGCCGCCAGGCCTCGGCGGCGGCCGGCCGGTCACCGGCCGCGTGGTGGGTGTCGCCCAGGTGCGTGAGGGTGATCGTCTCGTAGTACGGGTCGTCCAGCCGGCGCAGCACCACCAGGGCCTGCCGGTAGTGGACGATCGCGCGCCGGTGGTCGCCGAGGCTGTGGTGCGCGAAGCCGAGGCTGTCCAGCGCGTTCGCCAGGCCCTCCCGGTCGCCCAGCTCCCGGTGCACGTCGACCGCCTGCCGGCAGTGTTCGACGGCGTCGCCGTACTGGCCGAGCTGGGCGTGCAGCCAGCCGATGCTGTTGAGCGCCTGTCCCTGGCCGATGCGGTGCTCCGCGCGCTTGAACCGGTCCAGCGCCTGCTGCGCGTCGGCCAGCGCGGCGTGCCGGTCGCCCTGTCCCTCGTGGACGAGGCTCATCCGCAGCTGCGTGTACGCCTGACCGACCAGGTCGTCCAGCTCGCCGAAGAGGCCGTCGGCGCGGCGCAGCTGCTCGTGCGCCTCGTCGTAGCGCTTCAGGCGGTTGTAGGCCAGCCCCAGGCTGCCGTGCGCGTGCGCCCGGCCGATCCGGTCGGCGCCACGCTCGGCCACGGCCAGCGCCGTGCGCTGGGTCGCCACCCAGTCGTGCCAGTGCCCCCACCGGTCCAGGAAGGTCGACATCGCCGAGGCGAGCTGCCACGCGTGCGTGCCGAGCCCCTCGTCGGCGGCGGTGTTCAGCGCGGCCACCAGCACGGCGTGCTCCTGCGTGAACCAGGCCGACGCCTGCGCCACATCGGCGAACCGCGCCACCACGGCGCCCGGGTCGGCCGGCACCAGCTCCAGCCGGAACCGGTGCGGATAGATCAGCAGCGCCGCGGCGTACGCGCTGTGCAGGTAGTGGGCGAGCAGCCGCCGCCGCGCGGCGTGCCGGGCCGGTGCGCTGTCGGTGTCGCGGGCCAGCTCCGCGGCGTACGCGCGCAGCAGGTCGTGCAGCGAGTAGCGGCCCGGCAGGTGCTCGGTGACCAGGTGGGCGCGCACCAGCTCGGCCAGCAGCGGGCGGATCTCGTCCGGTGGCGCACCGGCCAGGCTCGCGGCGGCGTCCAGCCCCACGTCCTGTCCCGGATGCAGGCCGAGCAGCCGGAACAGCTCCGCCGCCGCGGACGTCAGCCGCCGGTACGACCAGGAGAAGGTGGCCTGCACGTCGGTGGTGAGGTAGTCGGCGTCCGGCGGGCGCGGGCGACCGCGTACCGCGGACAGCTCCGCCGACAGCGAGCCGAGCGGGAAGGCCGGGTGGACGGCCGCGCGCGCGGCGACCATGGCCAGGGCGAGGGGCAGCCGCGCGCAGTGCGCCGCGATCTCGTCGGCGGCCCGCACGTCCGCGGCCACCCGCTGCGCGCCGAGCCGGCCGATCAGCAGCTCCCGCGCCTCGGCTGCGGGCAGCACGTCGAGCGTCACCGGGTGGGCGCCCTCCCGCGCGACCAGTCCGAGCAGCTGGTCGCGGCTGGTGATCAGGACCATCCCGCCGCGCCCGCCCGGCAGCAGCGGCCGGACCTGCTCGGCGTCGAGGGCGTTGTCGAGCAGCACGAGCAGGCGGCGGCCCGCCACCATGCTGCGGTACAGCGCCGCCTGCGCGTCCAGGCCGGCGGGGACCCGTTCCGGCGCGACGCCGAGCGCGTCGAGGAAGCCGCGCAGCGCCTCCCCCGGCTCCATCGGCCTGGCCCCGGGGTGGAAGCCGCGCAGGTTGACGTACAGCTGGCCGTCGGGGAAGCCGGCCGCCGCCCGCTGCGCCCAGTGCACGGCCAGGGTGGTCTTGCCCACGCCCGCCGTGCCCACCACGACGGCGACCACCGTGGCCGCCGGTGCCGTGCCCGCGTCGGCGGCGAGCGTGTCGAGGCGGGCGAGCTCGGCGCCCCGCCCGGCGAAGCCGCGTACGTCGAGCGGCAGCTGGGCTGGCACCGGTGCGGCGGCCTGCCGGGTGTCGTCCGCGGGCGGTGCCGTGCCCGGCGCGGCGCGTTCCCGCTCGGCCGGCGGATCGAGCGTCCGGTCGCCGAGCAGGATGCGCCGCTCGAGTTCCCGCAGCTCGTGGCCTACGTCCAGGCCGTACTCGTCGGACAGGACCCGGCGGGCGGTGCGGAACGCGCCGAGCGCGTCGGTGACCCGGCCGCTGCGGTGCAGGGCGACCATCAGCTGGGCGACGAAGCGCTGCCGGACCGGGTTGGCGGCCACCGCGTCGGTCAGCGGCGGCACGATCGCCGCGTGGTTGCCGCAGCCGAGCTCGGCGTCGAAGAGCTGCTCCAGCGCGGTGTCCCGCTGCTCGCTCAGGTAGGCGCGGGCGGCCGTGGCGTACGCGGCCCGCACCCCGGCCAGCGGCACCGGGCCCCGCCACAACCCGAGCGCCTGGCGCAGCAGGACCGCCGCCGCGGCAGGGGTGCGCACCGCCCGGGCCTGACCGACGAGCTGGTTGAAGACCGCCAGGTCGAGCCGGCCGCTGGTGATGCGCAGCGCGTAGCCGGCCGCCTGCCGGTCCACCGTGGCCAGTGGCCCGCTGCCGTCGTGCAGCACCGCCCGCAACGCCGACACCATGTTCTGCACCTGGACATTGGCCGTACGCGGCGCGGCGCCGCCCCACATCGCCTCGACGATCTCGCTGGTCGCCACCACGCGATCGGCGCGCAGCATGAGCAGGGCGATGAGGTCGAGCTGCTGGCGGCGGGCGAACTGCAACGGCCTGCCACCGGCGACGACCTCCACGGGGCCGAGAACCCGGAAGTTGCAACCGTCGCCGTCTGCGATCATCGGCGCGATGGTAACCCGGGTAGATGAACAGTCCTCACCCGACCTCGCCCGCGCCGCTCCCGACCTGGCGACGCCTACGACCGTGCTTCAACTCGCACGTCAGCTCGCCACGAGTCCTCGGCATCGGACGGATCACGCCGACCGGGCAGCGGGGCAGCCGGGGCCCGCTCCCAGCGGAGCGGGCCCGGCGGCCTCAGAGGGTGATGGAGAAGTCGGCCACCACGCCGTTGTGATCGGACCTGGTCCCGGTGACGATGCGGTAGTCGGTCAGGAACAGGTACCGGTATCCCTCGACCCGCTTCCAGAAGTAGATGTAGTCGATGTGCCGGTTGCCGTGCGTGCCCGTGCCCTTCTCGCCGTAGAGGTTGAAGACCGAGCGCAGGTTCGGCAGCTCGTTGGCCTCGAACACCTGCCACGGGAACTTCGCGTGGCCGTAGGCCCGGTCGGCGCTGAAGTCGACGTTCAGGTCGCCGCTGACGATCACCTGACCCTCGTCCTTCTTCGCGGCGGCCAGGTTCTTGACGTCCTGGAACTGCTTCTCGGCGCAGGCCGTGCGCGGCAGGTCCGCCGGCCGGCCGTTGTCCTCGATGCCCGCGTTGGCGTGGAGGTTGATGTGGAACACGACCCGCCCGCTGGCCTTGTGCCGGTACTTGACCCAGTTGTTGTAGCGGGCCGGCGGGACCTCGCCGGGACCGTTGGTGTCGCAGGCGAAGACGGAGCCCTTGTCGAGCAGGTCGAACATGCTCTTCCTGGCGAGCAGGGCCTCATTCGCGGCCTGCGTGGGCTCCGGCGCGTAGAACCACCAGCCGTTGTCGGCCGCCCAGGTCTGCAGGAACGCCTTGCGCCCCTCTACCTCGTTGAGCCCGACCAGGTCGGCGTTCGACGTGATCAGTTGCAGGTCGTGCAGGAAGTCGGCGTGGTTGAGGCCGTAGTAGATGTTCAGGGTGCCCGCCTGGAAGACCGCGCTCGCCGCGGCGGCCGGGGCGGCGGGTGTCACGCCTGCCAGCACCACGACGGCGGCGACCACGGCGGTGGCTCTGCGGGCGATCCGGAGTCTCGTGCCGAGCATCGCATTCCCTTCCGAAGTTCCGTTCGGTCGACACCATCGGACCATGGGAATCTATACATCTCCTACAGAAGTTCCATCGTTCGGTGGCGGGCTGCCGGCCCACTGGTGGAAGTCGGCGTAGGCACGGGCTCCGTCATGGCCCTCGGCTCGGGATGGGTGCGGCGCGGTTCGCCCGACTCCCGGGAAGGCGAGCCCCCGTCGCCACGGCATTCACCTCGGTCAACATGACGGTGAGCCGTCACCGCCGCGGATCCCGGCGGGTAGCCTGCAAGATCTCCGGCACCTCGGGACAAGGACCCACGGCATGGCCCACGACAAGGCAGGTCCGCTGACCGGCGTACGCGTGATCGAGCTCGGCGGCATCGGCCCCGGCCCGTTCTGCGGCATGCTGCTGTCCGACCTCGGCGCGGACGTGGTCCGCATCGACCGGCCGGGCGAGCACGGCGGCGCCACGATGCACCCGATCCTGCACCGCGGCCGCCGCTCCATCACCGTCAACCTGAAGGACCCGGTCGGCGCGGACCTCGTGCTGCGGCTGCTCGACGGCGCCGACGCGCTCATCGAGGGCTTCCGCCCCGGCGTCACCGAGCGGCTCGGCCTCGGCCCGCAGACCTGCCTGGAGCGCAACCCGCGCCTGGTGTACGGCCGGATGACCGGCTGGGGCCAGGACGGGCCGCTGGCCCAGGCGGCCGGGCACGACCTGAACTACATCGCCGTCGCCGGGGCGCTGTCGGCCATCGGCCCGCGCGACGGCGACCCGGCCGTGCCACTGAACCTGGTCGGCGACATGGGCGGCGGCGGGATGCTGCTCGCCCTGGGTATCACCGCCGCCCTGCTGTCGGCGAAGCAGACCGGCCGGGGCCAGGTCGTCGACGCCGCCATGACCGACGGCACCGCCGTGCAGCTCGCCCTGATCCACGGGATGCTCCAGGTCGGGCTGTGGCGGGAGGGCCGCGAGTCCAACATGTTCGACGGCGGCGCGCCGTTCTACCGCACCTACCGCACCGCCGACGGCGGCCACGTCGCCGTCGGCTGCGTGGAGCCGCAGTTCTACGCCGCGATGCTGACCGTGCTCGGGCTGGCCGACGATCCGCTGCTCGCCGCGCAGCACGACCGCGCCGCCTGGCCGGACATGTCGTCGCGGCTGGCCGCGGTGTTCGCCACCCGCACCCGTGACGAGTGGACGGCCGCGTTCGACGGCACCGACGCCTGCGTCACCCCGGTGCTGGGCTTCGCCGAGGCGGCCGCCTACCCGCACAACGCCGAGCGCGGCACCTACCTGCGTTTGCCCGACGGCCAGGTCGGACCGGGCACCGCCCCCCGCTTCTCCGGCACGCCGTCGGCCGTGCCCCGCCCGGCGGCGACCATCGGCGCGCACACCGACGAGGTGCTGGCCGAGCTCGGGGTCGACGAGCCGCGGCGCGCGGCGCTGCGGACCGCCGGGGTCGTCGGCGGCGCTTGACCGCCACGGCGGCCGGACCCGGGCGTCAGGCGCGCAGGAAGGCCAGCACGGCCAGTACGCGCCGGTGCTGGTCACCGGCCTGTGGCAGGTCCAGCTTGGCGAAGATGCTGCTCACGTGCTTGTTGACGGCGGCCTCGGTGACGAACAGGTCCCGGGCGATGGCGGCGTTGGCCTGACCCTGGGCCATCAGCGCGAGCACCTCGCGCTCGCGCGGGCTGAGCCGCTGCAGCGGGTCCTGCCGCCGCCGCAGCAGCTGCCGCACCACCTCCGAGTCGACGACGGTGGCCCCGGCGGCGACGCGCTCGGCGGCCGCGGCGAAGTCGGCGACGGCGCCGATCCGGTCCTTGAGCAGGTAGCCGACCCCGCGGCCGTCGCCGGAGTCGAGCAGCTTGCCCGCGTAGGACTGCTCGACGTACTGGCTGAGCACGAGCACGGGCAGCCCGGGGTCGGTCTCGCGCAGCCCGACGGCGGCGCGCAGCCCGTCGTCGGTGTGGCCGGGCGGCATGCGTACGTCGGTGACGACGAGGTCGGGCCGTTCGGCGGCGACGGCGGCGACCAGCGCCGGGGCGTCGCCGACCGCGGCGCGCACGGTGTGGCCGAAGCGTTCCAGCAGGCTGATCAGGCCCTCCCGGAGCAGCACGCTGTCCTCGGCGATCACGATCCGGAGTGGCACGGCACCTCCACGTGCAGCAGGGTCGGGCCGCCGGGCGGGCTGGACAGCCGCATGCGCCCGTCGAGGGTGGCCAGCCGGTCGGCCAGGCCGGTCAGGCCGCTGCCCGTGGCGGCGTCGGCGCCACCGGTGCCGTCGTCGCGGATCTCCAGGACGAGCAGGTCGGTGTGCAGGCGGCCGGTGACCTCGGCCTGCCGGGCGCCGCTGTGCTTGGCGATGTTGGCCAGCGCCTCGGCGACCACGTAGTACGCGGTGACCTCGACCGCCGGGGGCAGGCGGCGGGGCAGCCGGATGTCGACGCGCACCGGCACCGCCGACAGGGTGGCCAGCTCGCCGACGGCGTCGGCCAGGCCGTGGTCGGTGAGCACCTGCGGGTGTACGCCGCGGATCAGCGCGCGCAGCTCCTGCAGGGTCAGCGCGACCTGCTCCTGCGCCCCGGCCAGGTGCCGGTCCATCGCCGAGCCCGGTGCGGCGTCCAGCCGGGCCAGCCCGAGCTGCACGCTCAGCGAGACCAGCCGCTGCTGGGCGCCGTCGTGCAGGTCCCGTTCGATGCGGCGGCGTTCGAGCGCGAAGGCGTCGGCGAGCCGGGCCCGGGAGGCGCGGACCTCGTTGAGCTGCGCGCCGAGCTCGTCGTCGCGCGGGGCGAGCACGGCCCGGGTGAACGCGGCGCGGGCCCCCGCCCACGCGGTGATGGTGTACGGCGCGGGCAGCAGCAGCAGGAGCCCGAGGAAGAACAGGCCCCACACGTCGGAGTCGTCGACCGGCGACCACATCACGATCACCGGCACGGCCAGGGCGCCGAACAGCACGCCCAGGTCCATCCACCACAGCCCGACCAGGGACAGCGCGGTGAAGCCGAGCTCGCGCCAGGTCGCCGGCTCGCGCAGCCGGGTCTGCAACCAGGCCCGCAGGCCGGGCTGGTGCGGCGCGTGGTGCGGGTCGGGTGCGGGGTCGAGGTCGACCAGCCGCAGCCGCCACCGCTCGAACCGGGCGACGTAGATGCCCGACAGCAGCAGCGCCAGGATCACCAGCACGCCGACCAGCACGATCAGCAGGATGAGCCCGGCCGCGGCGAGCGTCAGCACGACCGCGCCGACGAACCCGCCCAGCAGCACGCCGGACACCAGGTATGCCAGCGAGCGCCAGGGCCAGGCCGAGGTCAGGAACCGCAGCGGCCGCTGCGCCAGGGCCTGCCAGGCGGTTCTCGCGTGCACGGCTCGACGGTACCCGGCCGTTGATCTCGTGACGGTAGTGCACGCACTACCTCTGTTCTCCCGTCCACGCCAATGCGGCAGCGGTGCCCGTGGCGGTGGACTGGCAGCCATGACGATCACACAGACCCCCGTGGCCGAGGCGGTCCGGCTGACCGGCGCCCGGCGGGTGTACGGCGGCGGCGACCAGGCCGTCGTCGCCCTGGACGACCTGACGCTGGGGTTCGCTCCCGGCACCTTCACCGCGATCATGGGCCCGTCCGGGTCCGGCAAGTCGACCCTGCTGCAGTGCGCGGCGGGCCTGGACCGGCTCACCGCCGGGACGGTGCACCTGGGCGGCGTGGACGTGGGCGCGCTGAGCGAGCAGCGGCGCACGGTGCTGCGCCGGGACCGGATCGGTTTCGTGTTCCAGGCGTTCAACCTGGTCGCCTCGCTGACGGCGGCGCAGAACGTGGAGCTGCCGCTGCGGCTGGCGGGCCGCCGCCCGGCCCCGGCCGCGGTGCGGGCGGCGCTGGCCGAGGTGGGCCTGGCCGACCGGGCGGGGCACCGGCCGGGTGAGCTGTCCGGCGGGCAGCAGCAGCGGGTCGCCATCGCCCGGGCGCTGATCACCCGCCCGGACGTGGTGTTCGCCGACGAGCCGACGGGGGCGCTGGACACCGCGGCGTCGCGGGAGGTGCTGGGGCTGCTGCGCGCGGCGGTCGACGGGCACGGGCAGACCGTGGTGATGGTCACCCACGACCCGGTGGCGGCGTCGTACGCCGACGAGGTGGTGTTCCTGCGTGACGGCCGGATCGCCGACCGGCTGGGCGGGGCGGCGCGGCTGCCCGGCCGCGCCGAGCAGATCGCCGCCCTGATGACCCGGCTGGAGCAGCGATGACGGCCCTCGCCTCGGTCCGGGGCCGGGCCATGTCGCTGGCCGGGACGTTCGCCGGGCTGGCCCTGGGCGTCGCGCTGATCGCGATGAGCCTGCTGGTGTACGTGTCGTCGGCGCCGCGCCCGCCCGAGCGGCTGTCGGCCGCGCCGGTGCTGGTGCACGGGCCGGTGCTGCCGGACGCGGCCGGGGTCGGCGGCGGGGTGCGCCCGTGGCCGGCCGCCGAGGCGGAGAACCTGGCCGCGCGGCTGGCGCGGCTGCCCGGCGTCGCGGCGGCGGTGCCCGACCGGAGCTTCTACGCGCAGCTGGTCGTGGCCGGACGGCCGGTCGGCGACGCCGAGGACGCCGGCGCGGGGCACGGCTGGTCGAGCGCCGCGCTGGGCGCGTACCGGCTGCTGGCGGGCACCGCCCCCGAGGCCGACGGCGAGGTGGCCGCCGGCACCGCGACGGGACTCGCGGTCGGTGACCGGACCACGCTGCTGACCGGCGGCGGGCCCACCGAGGCGACGGTGACGGGCCTGGTCGACGGGCCGGGCGTGTACGTGTCCGACGCGGCCGCGGCCCGGCTGTCCCCCGGCGTCGCGGCGATCGGACTGCTGCTGGATCCGGGCGCGGATCCGGCGGCGGTGGCCACCGCGGCCCGTGCCGCCGCGCCCGGTGCCACCGTGTCGACCGGCGCGGACCGGGCCGCGCTGGAGCCGGCGCAGTCGGCCAAGACCCGCTGGCTGGGCGCCCAGCTGCTGATCGCGATGGCGAGCCTGGCCGTGTTCGTGACGGTGTTCGTGGTGGCGTCGACGTTCGCGCTGAGCACCGCGCAGCGGCGGCGCGAGCTGGGCCTGCTGCGCACCGTCGGCGCGACGCCGCGCCAGATCCGCCGCCTGGTCATGGGTGAGGCGCTGCTCGTCGGCGTGGCCGGCGGGCTGGCCGGGGCGCTGCTCGGCGTCGCCGCCGCCGTGCCCGCGGGTCGCCTGCTCGTGCACTGGGGCCTGGCCGAACCCGGCCTGCGGGTGCGACCGGAGCCGGTGCCGGTGCTGGCGGCGGTGCTGGTCGGCGTCGCGGTCGCGCTGATCGGCGCGTACGCGGCGGCGCGCCGCGCGGCGAAGGTGCCGCCGATGGCCGCGCTGCGCGAGGCGGCGGTGGAGGCCCGCTCGATGGGGCTCGGCCGCTGGCTGCTCGGCGGCGGCACGCTCGCGCTCGGCGGGTTCCTGGCGCTGCGCACCGCGACGGCCGCCGCCGAGGACCGGGTCAACGCCGCGCTGTTCGCGGCGATGGCGCTCACCGCCGCCGCCGCGCTGCTGGCCCCGGTGCTGCTGCCGCCGCTGGTGCGCCTGGCCGGCCTGCCGCTGCGCGGTGCCCGCGGCGCGGGGGCGATGCTGGTGCGCGCCGAGACGCTGGCCGCCGTCCGCCGCACCGCGGCCACCGCCGCGCCGGTGATCGCCACGATCGGGTTCGCGGTCCTGCTGTCCGGCATGGTCGCCACGATGCGCGAGGCGTACCCGGCGGGGCAGGCCGCGAAGCTCGCGGGGGTCACGATCGCCGTGCCCGACGGCACGCCCGGCCTCGCCGCGACCGCCGTCGCCGCAGGTGGCAACTCGGTCCTGCCGACCCGCGTGTACGCCGGCGACGTCTCCGTCGCCGCGTTCGGCACCACCGGCGGGCCGACCAGCGTGGCCGCCGGGGTCGCCGACGCTCTCGGGGTACGGCCCGGCGACGCGGTCACGGTGACGTTCGCCGACGGGCTCGCCGAGCGGCTCACCATCGAGAAGATCACGCCGGACGGGCAGGTCGACGACGACCTGATCCTGCCCCGGGAGCTGGTGCGGCGGCACGATCCGGCGGCGCTGGCCCCGTCGCTGCTCGGCGCCGACCCGGCGGCGCTGGCCGGGCAGCCCGGCGTGGAGGTGCTCGACGCGCGGGCGTACGCCGAACGCGAGGGCGCGGAGGACGGCCGGCTGCTGTGGCTGTTCGCGACGGTGCTGATCGTGCTGTCGGTCGGCTACACGGGCATCGCGGTCGCCAACACCATGGCCATGTCCGTCGACGGCCGCCGTCCCGACCTGGCGGTGCTGCGTCGCGCCGGCGCGACCAGCCGGCAGCTGCTGCGCTACGCCGCCGCCGAGACGCTGCTGGTCGTGGCGCTGGGCACGGGGCTCGGCCTGGCGGTGACGGTGCCGCCGCTGCTGGGCATGGCCGCCGGGCTGGAGCAGGAGGTCGGCGCGGCGGTGGCGCTGCGCCTGCACTGGCCGGTCACCGCCGCGACGGTGCTCGCGACCGCCGTGCTCGCCACCGCGGCCGCGCTGGTGGCGACGCGGCGGGCGGCACGGTGACCCGGCGCGTCGCCCCCGCGGCCTGAGCATCCGCCTGCCGGGGAGGCCCCGGTCCGGCTCCCGCGGAAGCCTCGTCCCCGCTCGGGCGAGGCTTCCGCGAGAGCCCTGTCAGCTGCGGACGGGTCAGCTCGTCACGCGGAAGGTGGCGTCGGCCCGCGCCTGCGTGGTCGTGATCTGGTCCAGCCGGAGCAGGTACGAGTAGTGGCGGATATACCGGTCGGGGTTGTTGTACGACTGGAACGACGACCAGCTCGCGTCGGCCAGCCCGGCGACCTGCCGGAACGTGGCGTCGGCGGCGAACGTCGCGCTGCCGTCGTTGGCCGCCAGCACGAAGTCGAAGTTGCTGTGCCGCAGGTAGTACCCGGGGAAGTTCACCGACTCGAAGGACACGTAGCCCGAGCTGTTGGCCAGGCCCGGCACCAGCCGGAACTGGGCGTCCTGGGCGGGGCTGACGTTGGCGTCGATGCGCACGTCGTAGTTGGCGTGCCGCACGTACCGGGTCTGGAAGTTGTACGACTGGAGCCGGTTGGCCGTCACCGTGGAGCCCCACCGGGCGAGCACCCGGCTCGACTCGGCCGCGGTCAGGTTGAGGATGGAGCCGTGCCGCTTGCGGCTGGTGCCCAGGCTGTAGTCGGTCCGGGTCCGGAAGTTCGCCGTGCTGCCCAGGTTGGTCGAGGTGATCGGCATGTAGCCGCGGCCGGTGGCGTACTGGTCCAGCCACAGCGCCCACTCGTTGCGCCCGTTGAACTGCGCCCACATCGGGCCTTCGACGACGTTGCCGCCGCCGGTGCCGTTGGAGATGCCCATGTGCGACAGGTTGCCGATGCTCGTCCACGAGCCGAGCACCGAGTTGCTGGCCTCGATGGTGATGTGCCCGTCTGCCGACGCCCGGTAGTAGCGGTAGCCGCCGACGCTGCCCGGCACCTCGATGATCTGCGTGTCGATGATCCCCTGGCCCGCGCCGCGGTCGATGTAGAGCTGCGGGGCGGTGAAGCTGCGGAAGTCGCTGGTGCGCACGTAGTAGATGCGGTGCTTCTTGACGCCGTTGAGGGTGGCGTTCGTCGCCCAGTACACGACGTAGTCGCCGGTCGCCGCGTTGTAGATGGCCTCGGGCGCCCAGGCGTCGCCGGCGCCGGAGATGGCGCCCGCCACGTTCAGCAGCCGGGGGGCCGACCAGTTGACCAGGTCGGTGGACTCCCACACCACGAGCGACCTGCTGCCCGCGTTCGCGGCGTCGCTCCAGGAGGTGCCGCTGGCGATGCGCAGGTCGGTCGCGATGATCCAGTAGCGGTCGCCGGCCGGGGAGCGCACGATCGCGGGGTCGCGGACCCCGCGCGTGCCGACGGTGGACAGCAGCACCGGGCCGCCGTTGTTCAGGTCGGTCCAGCGCAGGCCGTCGGTGCTGTGGGCGAGGTAGATCTGCTCGCCGTTGGCCGTCTCGCCGGTGAAGTGCACCATCAGGTAGCCGGTGAACGGGTCGAGTGCGGCCGCGGGCTTGGGCGCGGCCACCGACCAGGACGCGAGGATCAGGCAGGCGAGGGCGAGCAGCGTGCCCAGCCTGGTGCGGGATCTTGCCATGGACGATCTCTCCTCGGGACGGAAGGGAGGGGTCAGAGGGTGGGGACGATCGGCCGGATCGTGCCGTCGCCGTTGAACTCCATGCGGTCGATCGCGGTCTCGCGGTTGGTGCCGTTGCCGGCCGGCACCGCGAACCGGTGGTAGGCGACGTACCAGGTGTCCGTGCCGGGCGCCTGGACCACCGAGTGGTGGCCGGGGCCGCGCACGCCCACGTCGAGCCGCTTGCTCAGCACGACGCCGCGCTTGGTCCAGGGCCCGAGGGGCGAGGTGCCGGTGGCGTACGCGACGCGGTAGTCCTCGCTGCGGGTGTCGTTCTCCGACCACATGAGGTAGTAGGTGCCGTTGCGCTTGAACACGAACGGCGCCTCGTTGTAGCCCGACGGCGTGATGGTGCGCACCTGCGCCGCGTCGAACGAGACCATGTCGGCGTTCAGCGGGACCACCCGCGCCACGCCCTGGCCCCAGTACAGGTAGGACCGGCCGTCGTCGTCGGTGAAGACCATCGGGTCGATCGCCTGCCCGCCGGAGAACTGCCCGCTGGTCACCAGCGGCCGGCCGAGCGCGTCGCGGAACGGCCCGGTGGGCGCGTCTGCCACGGCCACGCCGAGCTGCTTGGCGGTGTTGCCGCTGGCCGCGCCGCCGCTGAAGTACAGGTAGTAGCGGCCGTTCTTCGCCGCGACCGCCGGGGCCCAGGCGGAGTTGTCGGCCCACGACACGTCCGGCCCGTGGTCGAGGATGACGCCGTGGTCGGTCCAGTTCACCAGGTCGGTCGAGGAGAACGCCTTGTAGTAGGTGCCGCTCCAGCCCGCGTACCCGTCGGTGGTCGGGTAGAGGTAGTAGCGGCCGCCGAAGTTGGCGATGTGCGGGTCGGCGAACAGCCCCGGGATCACCGGTCCGGCGCTCGTCTTCGGCGCCCACGGCGCGGCGATCCGGAACGAGCTGTCCGCCCGGAAGGCCGCCGTGTCCTGGTAGGTGTCCAGCCACAGGGCGTAGTCGCGGTGCCTGATCCGCCGGGCCGGGTAGTTGTAGGAGGTGAGCGCGACCGAGCCCGCGACCGAGCCGTCGACCGCGCAGAACGTCGCGTCGGCGCGGAAGACCGCGTCGCCGGTGTTGGCGTCGACCCGCAGCCGGTAGTCCCGGTGCCGCAGGAACAGCCCGCTCTTGGTCTGGAAGGAGTAGCACGCGGGCGAGGCGAGGCCGTTCACCACGGTGAACGTGGCGTCCTGCTTGACCTGTGCGGTGCTGCCCGAGGTGACGGCGTCGATCCGGCCGAGGGAGTCGAGGTGGCGCACGTACCGGCCGGGGTAGTTGACCGCCTCCAGCGACCGTGCCCCGGTGGGCAGTGTCGCCGCGTACGCCGGCGCGCCGGTCAGCACGACCACGAAGCTCGCCGCCAAGGCGGAAACTGCCAGCATGGAGCGAAAACGCATCGTTATCCTCCTATGTTAGCGCTCACATTCCGGTAGCCGTTTTTCGTTGCGACAGAACGGTTTCGGGTTGGAGGAAGTGTCAACACTCCCGTAACCGATGTCAAGCGTCGATCGACGATCCGGCGGACGGCAGTCGCGATGCGACAGTCGCCCCACGCCGCCGGCGGCCGGCGGATTCCGTCGGCGGACGCCGCGCGAAGCGGCCGGTCCCACGGGAAGGCAACCCGTGAGCAGGCCATCATGGCGCACGAGCTTGACATGCGCCGCGCTGGAGACATAGCCTTCCATCGAATTGGTAGGTAACTTTACCGTTTCGATGGAGGATGCCGTGCATCGACGCTCCCACCGGGTTCTGCTCGTCGCCGCCATCACCGCCTCCGGACTCGGTTGGCTGGCCGACGCCGCGCCGGCCGACGCCGCCCCGGCCGCCCTGCAGAGCGTGGTGCCCGCACCGGTCTCGGTGCAGCCGGCCGCGGGCGTCGTGCACACCCTGGCGGCGGGCGCCACGATCCAGACCCAGGCCGGCTCCCCCGCCGCCGCCGACGTCGGGACCTACCTGGCCGGGCTCCTGCGGCCGTCCACCGGCTACGCCCTGCCCGTCACCACCGCCGCCACCACCCCGACCAGCGGCATCGCGCTGCTGCTGACCGGCGCCGACCCGAGCGTCGGCAGCGAGGGCTACCAGCTCGACGTGACCGCCGCGCTGATCAGCATCCGGGCGCAGACCGCCGCCGGCCTGTTCCACGGCGTGCAGACGCTGCGGCAACTGCTGCCGGCCGCCGTCGAGGCTCGCACCGTCCAGCCCGGACCGTGGGAGGTCGCGGGCGGCAGGATCGTCGACCACCCCCGCTACGCCTACCGCGGCGCGATGCTCGACGTGTCACGCCACTTCTTCGGCGTGGACGTCGTGAAGCGGTACCTCGACGAGATCAGCCAGTACAAGATGAACGTGCTGCACCTGCACCTGTCCGACGACCAGGGCTGGCGCATCGTCGTCGACGCCTGGCCGCGCCTGGCCACGGTAGGCGGCAGCACCCAGGTCGGCGGCGGCCCCGGCGGCTACTACACCAAGGCGCAGTACACCGAGATCGTCAACTACGCCGCGGCCCGGCACATCACCATCGTGCCGGAGATCGACCTGCCCGGCCACACCAACGCCGCGCTCGCCTCGTACGCCGAGCTCAACTGCGACAACACGGCGCCGCCGCTGTACACCGGCACCGCCGTGGGCTTCAGCTCGCTGTGCGTCGGCAAGGAGATCACCTACACGTTCGTGCAGCAGGTGCTCAACGAGCTGGCCGCACTCACCCCCGGCCCGTACCTGCACATCGGCGGCGACGAGGCGCACAGCACCTCCGACGCCGACTACCGCACCTTCATGAACCGGATCCAGCCGTTCGTCGGCGCCGCCGGCAAGACCGTCCTGGGCTGGCACCAGCTCGGGCAGGCCGACCACTCCCCCGGCCGCGTCGCGCAGTACTGGGGCACCACCACCTCCGACGCCGACCTGAGCGCCGCGGTCAGCAAGGGCGCCAAGGTCGTGCTGTCGCCGGCCAACAAGGCGTACCTCGACATGAAGTACCACAACCAGACGCCGCTCGGGCTCACCTGGGCCGGGCTGATCGAGGTGCAGACGGCGTACAGCTGGGACCCCGCCACGCTGCTCACCGGCGTACCGGCGAGCGCCATCCTCGGCGTGGAGGCCCCGCTGTGGACCGAGACGATCACCAAGCTCGCCGACATCGAGTTCATGGCCTTCCCCCGCCTGCCGGCGCTGGCCGAGCTGGCCTGGTCGCCGCAGTCGGCCCGCAACTGGGACGCGTTCAAGGTGCGCCTGGGCGCGCAGGGTCCGCGCTGGACCGTGCAGGGCATCAACTTCTACCGCTCCACCCAGGTGCCCTGGGCCACCCCGCCCGTGACCGGCCGGGTCGAGGCGGAGGCGTTCACCGCGCAGTCCGGCGTGCAGATCGTCGCCGACGCCGCCGCCCACGGCGGCAACCGCGTCGGCTACATCGACACCGGGGACTGGATCGGCTTCTCCGGCGTCAACGTCAGCGGCAAGACCGGGTTCACCGCGCGCATCTCGTCCGGCGGCACGGGCGGCACCATCCAGATCCGGTCCGGGTCGGCCACGGGGCCGCTGCTCGGCTCCGCGACCGTCGCCAACACCGGCGGGTGGGGCAATTACGCCGAGGTCACCACCGGCATCAGCGCTGGCAGCGGACCGCTGTTCCTGGTCTTCACCGGATCGGGCAGCGGCCTGTTCGACATCGACTCCTTCGCCCTGACCGGCACCGCTCCCCCGCCCACCCGGGTCGAGGCGGAGGCGTTCACCGCGCAGTCCGGCGTGCAGATCGTCGCCGACGCCGCCGCCCACGGTGGCAACCGCGTCGGGTACATCGAGAGCGGGGACTGGATCGGCTTCTCCAACGTCAACGTCAGCGGCAAGACCGGGTTCAGCGCGCGGATCTCCTCCGGCGGCACCGGCGGCACGATCCAGATCCGCTCCGGCTCAGCGACGGGACCGCTGCTCGGCTCGGCCGCCGTCGCCAACACCGGCGGGTACGGCACCTACGCCGACGTCACCACGACCATCAACGCCGGATCAGGAGCGCTGTTCCTCGTCTTCACCGGAAGCGGTGGCGGCCTGTTCGACATCGACTCCTTCGCCCTCACCCCGGCGGCCTGAACCGGTGCCCGCGTCTGGCGACCGTCCAGGCGCGAGGCACGCCGACCACGACCCGTCCCGTGTTAGGTTGACCACCGTGCTCGAGAAGATCCACAGCGATGAGATCGCGTCCCTGCCGGTGCCGCTGTCGCACGCCGTACGCGCCGGCGACTACGTGTTCATCTCCGGCCAGGTGGCCGTGCGCCCGGACGGCAGCACGGTCACCGGTGACTTCGACGCCGAGGTGCGCACCGTCCTCGACAACCTCCGCGCGGTCTGCCGGGCCGCGGGCGGCGACCTCGGCGACGTGTGCAAGGTGAACGCGTTCCTGCTCGACGCGACCCTGTTCGCCCCGTTCAACGCGGTCTACCGCGAGTACTTCGCCGAGCCCATGCCCGCCCGGTCCACGGTGCTCGCCGCGCTGGCCAACCCCGACTTGCGCGTCGAGGTGGAGGCTATCGCCTACCTTCCCCGGCGCCCGCAGAGCTGACCAGCTCGGTCACCAGGTGAGCCGCCCACCGGCGGTAGCCGGCCGCGCTGGGGTGGAAGCCGTCCTCGGCGTACAGGCCGCTCGTGTCGATCCCGGGGCTGGGCACGTGGAGCGCCGACGGCGCGGTCGCCGCGACGCGGGCCAGGCGGCGGTCCAGCTGCCGGGCGTGCAGGGCCAGCACCGCACGGGTCGGCTGCGGCAGGGTCGGGAAGCCGGAGACGTCCGGCACGCCCGCGAGCACGACGCGGCCCGCCGGGCGCAAGCGCGGGCGCAGGTCGGCCAGCAGCGCGGTGATGTCGTGCTGCCAGGCCCGGGCCGAACGCATCTCCAGCACGTCGTTGACGCCCAGCACGACGACGACGGCGTCGTACGTCTCGTCGGGCAGCTGCGGGACCAGCAGGTCGCGGGTCTTGCGGGCGTTGTATCCGGTGCGTGCGGCCACCCGCCAGGCCACCGGGCCGCCGGTGTGCCGGGCCAGGCCTGACGCGAGCGCCGGTGCCAGGCCGTCCGACTGGTGGGGCACGCCGACCCCGGCGGCCGTCGACTCGCCGAGCACCAGCACCGCCGTCGGATCGCCGCCCGGACCGCCCTCGACGCCGTGGCGGGCACCGGCGGCCTCGGGCAGCACCGGGGTGCGCCGGCGTACGCGTACCCCCTGCGTGATCAGGACCGGCGCGATCGCGAAGGCGAGCGGGCGGCCGGCGCGAAGTGCGATCTGGCCCATCCCGCGGATGCTAACAGCGCTCGCGTTCCCGCAGGCGCACCGGCCGTCACCGGCCGGCAGCCGAGGCGACGGCGAGCGAGGCGAGGATGGCGGCGAGATCGTCGGGGCGTGACCACATCGGCCAGTGGTGGGTGGGCAGATCCAGGTAGGTGACGTCGTGCAGCTCGCTCAGCCCGCCGACGAACGGCAGCCCTCGGCGTGCCGCGTCCTTGATCTCGCTGGACGGCATCGAGGTGCAGATCACGGTCGTCGGGACGGCGAGGCGGGCCGGATCGGCCAGGGGCGCGGCCTCGCGCAGCGCCGCCCCGGGCTGCGGAAGCGCGAGCCTGCGGAACCGGTCCAGCTGCTCGACGGTGAGGGCGGGCGCGTCGGCGTCCGGGCCGCTCCAGTCCGGCGGCGGTGACTCGACGCCGGTGAACCCCGGTTCGAGTGCGCCGCGCACCGGCCCGGAGTCGACGTAGACCATCGCGGCGATGCGCTCGGGCACCCGGTCGGTCGCACCGTAGCCGGGTGCACCCGCACCGCTGTGCACCGCGAGCACCACCGGCCGGCCCGCCGCCTCGACCGCGGCGACGATGGCGTCCACATGGGCGGCCATGGTGATCGCCGACCGGTCGGTGCCGGGTGCGTCGAGACCGGGCAGGGTGAGCGCGGTGACCTGGTGACCTCCGGCCCGCAATGCGGCGGCCACCTCGTCCCATGCCCACGCGCCGAGCCAGAAGCCGGGAACGAGGATGATCGGCGCCGATTTCATGATCGGAGACTAGTCGGGGGCACCGACATCGAGACGTGGCACACCACCGCTCGCCATCCTAGGAGACTGCTCCGGCGCATCCGAGCCGAAGCAGCTGATCCGTGGCGTGGCGTCAGCCGCTTCCCAGCTCACGCCCAGGGTCAGTGGTTAACGTGGGCGCATGGACGAGAACCGAGCCCGGCGAGTGGTGGACGTGCTGCGCGAGCGTGGGGTGCCTGCCCACCTGTCTCTCGCCGGCGGGCACCGCCGGGTCGGCATCCGGATCGCGCTGCCCGACGGCCGCGAGGCGCTGTGGGACACCGACGGCACCGCCGGGCTGGAGGCGCAGGTGCTGCGCGACGGGATGCTGGTCGGCTTCGTGCCGCACATCCCAGGCTCCGAGGACTTCACCGAGGACCAGGTCATCGACGCCATCGCGCGCACCGACTACGACCAGCCGATCGCCCGCCAGCGCAGCCAGGCCCCGCCGCCCGCCGCGCCGCTGCCCATGGAGGGCGGCTTCTTCCGCCGCCTGCGCGACGGCTTCCGCTGACCAACGCTGAGGTCGGCGGCGGATCCTGCCGGCCCGGCGCGTTGCGCCGAGCCGGGCCGCACCCGGTGACGATCGCGCTCGGCGACGCTTCGCCGCGACCGTGCTCGGCCGGTTCGCCCCCGACCCGGCGACGCTGGGCGCGCTGGTCACCGACGACACCGTGCCGTGCCGGTGCGAGGAGGTGCGGGCCGGCGACATCCGCCATGCCCTGCGCGAGCATCCGCACCTGGGCACCGCCAACGCGGTCAAGCTGCTGACCCGGGCGGTCATGGGCCCGTGCCAGGGTCGGTCCTGCCAGCCCGCCATGTGCGGGCTGATCGCCGCGGCGGCCGGGCGCTCGCCCCAGCAGGTCGGCGCGTTCACCGTGCGGGCGCCCGTCAATCCGGTGCCGCTGGCGGGCCTGGCGGCGGCCGCGCTGCCACCCGACCGCGCCTGAACACCCCCCCGGCGGGCTCGACACGGATTGTATACGGCCTATATGCATACCCATCTATGATCGGCAGCCATTGTCGCTCTCGTGGATGGGATCCCGCCCTTGTTCCGAAGAGTCTCACGTGTCCTGTCGGGCACGTTCATCATGCTGCTGGCCGTCCTGGCGGTCGGGGCCGGTCCCGCCCGCGCGGCGGGGCCGATGCCCCACTTCCAGCTGCCGTTCCCCTGCGGGGAGACCTGGCGGCTGGCCACGTACTCCGGTCACGACGACTACGACATCGACATGACCTACACCGGTGGCGGCAGCAGCGGCCGCGCGATCGTGGCGGCGGCGGGCGGCAACGTCGCCGCGCGGGGTTACGGCAGCGGCGCCGGCAACTACCTCACCCTCGACCACGGCGGGGGCTGGCGCACCACGTACATGCACATGATCCAGCCCGCCAGCGTGACCTCCGGCTGGGTGAACGGCGGGCAGGTCATCGGCTTCGTCGGCAGCACCGGCAACTCCACCGGCCCGCACCTGCACTACGAGGTGACCCGCGACGGCGGCAAGACCGAGGCCTACTTCAACGGCTCCCCGTCGGGCATCACCTCCGACGGCAGCGCGTCCACCGGCCCGATCTACGTCAACGGCCCCGTCTCCCCCGCCCGCAACGTCACCAGCGCCAACTGTGGTCGCACCATCCGCCACGACCACGTCTCCGACTTCAGCGGCGACGGCCACGCCGACGTGCTGGGCGTCAACGCCGCGGGGAACCTGCTCTACTACCCCAACAACGGGCTCGCCCTGTCCTCACCGGTCCAGATCGGCAACGGCTGGGGCACCTTCAAGCACGTCATGGCCGCCGACTTCAGCGGCGACGGCGCCGCCGACGTGCTGGGCGTCAACTCCGCGGGGAACCTGCTGTACTACCCCAACAACGGGCTCGCCCTGTCCTCACCGGTCCAGATCGGCAACGGCTGGGGCACCTTCAAACACGTCATGGCCGCCGACTTCAGCGGTGACGGCGCCGCCGACGTGCTCGGCGTCGACGCCTCCGGCCTCCTGTGGTACTACCCCCACAACGGGGCGGGCCTGTCCACACCCGTGCAGATCGGCAACGGCTGGGGCACCTTCACCCACGTCGTGGCGGCCGACTACAGCGGGGACGGCCACGCCGACGTGCTGGGGGTCAACGCCGCGGGGAACCTGCTGTACTACCCCAACAACGGGCTCGCCCTGTCCTCGCCGGTCCAGATCGGCAACGGATGGAGCACGTTCAAGCACGTCAACGCCGTCGACTTCAGCGGCGACGGCGCCGCCGACGTGCTCGGCGTCGACGCGTCCGGCAACCTGTGGTACTACGCGCACAACGGGGCGGGGCTGTCCGCGCCCGTGCAGATCGGCAACGGCTGGGGCACGTTCAAGCACGTCATGTGAGCAGCACGGACACCGGAGCCGCTGCCCGATCCGTTCAGGACCGGGCGGCGGCTCCGCCGTGGGCGGCAGACGGCGTCCTGTGACGGGTCGCGCGCGGGTCGGCTGAGGCACGGGCACCTCCACCGATCGGAACATGAAAGATCATCGGTGGGTGGATGATACGGTGGCCCGACCGACGACTCGTGCACTCCGCCGTACGACCGCCAGGCTGCGCCAGCCCGGGCTCTGCACGCTGAGGTGAGGATGGCTGTCCACTTCGACCTGCTCGGCCCGCTGGAAGTCTTCCGGGACGGCCAACCGGTCGCGCTCGGTTCGACCAAACAGCAGCTGGTGCTGGCGGCTCTGCTGCTCCGTCCGGGTGAGGCCGCGTCCAACGACGAGCTGGTGGCGATGCTGTGGGGCGACCAGCCACCCCTGTCGGCCGCCGCCAACGTGCGCACCTATGTGCGCGGGCTGCGGCAGGCGCTGCTCGACGGGGAGTCCGCCGAGCGCCGCATCGTCACCACGCCCGGCGGCTACCTGCTGCGGGTGGAGCCGGACGAGCGCGACCTGGACCGGTTCGACGCCGCCGCGGCACGCGGACGGGCCGCCCTGGCCGCCGGTGATCCGGCGGCGGCCGAGGCGGCGCTGTCCGCCGCGGTCGGCCTGTGGCGCGGGCCCGCCCTGGCCGGACTGCCGCTGCCCAGGATGCTCACCGGCCGGGTCGCGCAGCTGGAGGAGCGGCGGCTGCTGGCCGAGGAGGACTACGCCACGGCACGGCTGGCGCTCGGCGAGGCGGCCGAGGCGATCCCGCGGCTGCGTGCGCTGCTCGACCGCCATCCGCTGCGGCAGCGCGCGTGGGCCCAGCTGATGACCGGCCTCTACCAGATCGGCGACGTGTCCGGCGCGCTGGCGGCGTTCCGGCGGGCCAGGCAGGTGCTGGCCGAGGAGACCGGACTGGACCCCGGGCCTGAGCTGACCCGCCTGCACGACGACATCCTGCACCACCGGGTGGCACCGGACGGCCCCGCCGCGACCGCGCCGGGCGGTGACCCGCCGGCCCGCGTGCCGGCGACACGCCCGCAGCAGCTGCCGCTGGCCCTGCCCGGATTCGTCGGCCGCAGCGCGGAGCTGGCCCGGCTCGATGCCACGCTCGGCACCGGGCGCGACGGCCCGCCCGGGGTGGACATCGTGACCGTCAGCGGCATGCCCGGCGTCGGCAAGACCACCCTCGCGCTGCACTGGGCACATCGGGCGGTCGACCTCTTCCCCGACGGCCAGCTGTACGTGAACCTGCGCGGATACGCCGACGCCGACGCCGTGTCCCCCGCCGACGCCCTGGTCACGTTCCTGGAGGCGCTCGGCGTGCCGATCGGCCGCATCCCGAGCAGCATCGACGCCCGCTCCGGGCTCTACCGCAGCCTGCTGGCCCCGCGCCGGATGCTGATCGTGCTCGACAACGCCCGCGACGCCGACCAGGTGCGCCCCCTGCTGCCCGGCGCGGGCCGCTGCGCGGTCGTGGTGACGAGCCGGGAGCAGCTCGCCGGACTCGCCGCCGCCGAGGGGGCCCGGCCGCTGACGCTGCAGGTGCTGACCGCCGCGGAGTCGATGAACCTGCTGCGCAGCCGGATCGGCGACGACCGGGTCGCCGCGGCGCCGCTGGCGACCGCCGAGATGATCGAGGCGACGGGCCGCCTCCCACTCGCGCTGTCCATGGTGGCGGCGCGGGTGGCCGCCAAGCCCACCTTCCCGCTGGAGGCCGTCGCGGCGCAGCTGCGCCCGTCCGAGGCGAGGCTCGGGCTGCTGGCTGACGGGGACGTGCGACGGGTCTTCTCGTGGTCGCACCGGGCCCTGAGCCCCGACGCCGCCCACCTGCTGCGCCTGCTGGGCCTGCACCCCGGCCCCGACCTGACCGGCGACGCCGCCGCCGCGCTGCTCGGCCGGCCCCGGCACGCCGTCACCCCGCTGCTGCAGGAGCTGACCCGCCTGCACCTGCTCACCGAGCACCTGCCCGAGCGGTACGCCCTGCACGACCTGCTCCGGTCGTACGCGGCCGAGCTGGCGCAGGCGTCCGAGCGGGCCGACGAGCGGCACGCCGCCGGGCTGCGCATGTACGACCACTACCTGCACAGCGCCCGTGCCGCCGCCGTGCTGCTCCAGCCGACCTGGACCCCGGTCGAGCCGCTGCCGCCCCAGCCGGCGAGCGTGCCCGTGCCCGTCCCCGACCGCGACGCCGCCGTGGCCTGGTTCCATGCCGAGCACCCCGTGCTGCTCCGGGTGCTGCGGCAGGCCGCCGACACCGGCTCGGAGACCTACGCCTGCCGGCTCGCCTGGGCCCTGGCGGCGTACCTCGCTCCCCGCGGCCTGTTCCAGGACCAGCTGACGGCCCAGCAGGCCGCGCTCGCCGCGGCCGAGCGGATCGGCGACCTCGGCGCGCAGGCGCTGGCCAGCCGGATGCTCGCCCGCGCGCTCATGCGCCTGGGCGACCAGGACGCGGCCGAACAGCACGTCCAGCGGGCGCTGGAGCTGTACGAGCAGCTCGGTGACCTGGACGGGCTCGCCCTGACCCTGCGCCACTACACCGAGCACTGCACGCAGTGCGGCCGGCTGGACGAGGCGCTCAAGCACAGCACCGAGGCGCTGCGCGTGTCCCGGCTCATGGGCAGCCGGTACGCCGAGGCCCGCGCCCTGAACACCAAGGGTTACCTGCACGCCCTCACCGGGGACTACGGGCAGGCGGTCGCCGACTGCACGCAGGCCCTCGCCCAGCAGCGGCAGATGGACGACCGCGTGGGGCAGGCCGCGACGCTCGACAGCCTCGGCTTCGCGTACCACCGCCTCGGCGACCCCGCCAAGGCCGCGGCCTGCTACGAGCAGTCCGTGGAACGCTTTCGGGAGTCCGCCAACCGGTACCACGAAGCGCTGACCCTGGTCCGGCTCGGCGAGGCGCGGGAGGCGATGGCGGATCTCTCCGCCGCCGCCGAAGCGTGGCGGCGAGCGGTGCGGATCCACGACGACGCGGGCGACCCGGCCGCCGACGAGGTCCGCCGTCGGCTGGCCCGGCTGTCCCCCTCCTGATCCAGACCCGCCCACGTCGCCTCCGCCGGCTACGCGGGACCGGCCGCCTGGAGCTGATCGTGGACCAGCGCCTCGTACCGGCGGCCGTAGGCGATCAGCTCGTCGTGGGTGCCCTGCTCCACCAGGCGCCCGTCCTCCATCACCCCGATCAGGTCGGCGTTGACGACGGTGCTCAGCCGGTGCGCGATGACGATCCGGGTGCACGACAGCGCCGACAGCACCTCGTCGACCCGGCGCTCGGTGACCACGTCCAGGTGGCTGGTCGCCTCGTCGAGCAGCAGCAGCGGCGGGCGGTGCACCAGGGCGCGGGCCAGGGCGAGCCGCTGGCGCTGCCCGCCGGACAGGCCGCCGCCGCCCTCGGTCAGACGGGTCTCGTACGCCATCGGCATCATCATGATCTCGTCGTGGATCTGCGCGCGCTGCGCCGCGAGGACGACCTCCTCGTAGGTGGCGGACGGGTGGCCGAGCGAGATGTTGTCGCGGATGGACCCGGCGAACAGCGACGGCTCCTGCGTGACCATGCCGCAGGAGCGGCGCAGCTGCCGGAAGTCGAGGTCCGGCAGCGGCCGGCCGTCGAAGCGCACCTGCCCTTCGCTGGGCAGGTAGAGCCCGAGGATCGACTTGGCGAGCGTCGTCTTGCCCGAGCCGGTGCGGCCGACCAGCGCGACCTTCGCGCCCGCCGGGATGTCCAGGTCGACGCCCCGGATGGCCCACGCGGCGTTGGCGCTGTAGCGCATGCCCACACCGGTGAGGGTGACCTGGCCGGTGATCGGGACGGCGGACCGCGGCGCCGACCGGTCCTGTTCGGTGGCCTCGTCCATGACGTCGCGGATCCGGTCCAGGTGGGTGCCGACGGCCTGCAGCTGCCGGGTGGCGTTGACCAGCGCCATCAGCGGGGCGAGGACGGCCGCGGCGAGCGAGTTCAGGGCCAGCATGGTGCCCAGCGACATGGTGCCGGCGGTGACCTGGTGCGCGCCGAACCACAGCAGCAGCATCGGCGCGCCCATCCGGAACACGCCGAGGATCGCGTCGAGCGCGGCCTCGAGCTGGCGGCGGTGCAGTCCGGCGACCTGCTTGGTCTGGAACAGTCCCGACCAGCGGCCGAGGACCTGCTGCTCGGCGCCCATCGCCTTGATGCTCTCCGCGCCGGCCAGCACCTCGACGGCGTAGCTCTGCTCCTCGGTCTGGGCGGCGATGTCGCGGTGCGTGCGCTCCCGCATCGCCCGGAAGGTCAGCAGGATCAGCACCAGCTGCACGGCAGCGAGCAGCAGCACCAGCCAGCCGTAGACCGGGGTGAGCGCCATCAGCAGCGCGATGTAGACGAGGGTGAACAGCCCGTCGAGGGCGAAGGACATGGTCTGGCTGGTGACCATGTCGCGGATGACGGTGTTGCTGGACATCCGCATCAGCAGGTCACCGCTGCTGCGCAGCTGGAAGTACGCGTACGGCAGCGCCAGCAGATGGTCGAAGAAGCGGCGCATCATGCCGTCGTCCATCCGCGCCTGCAGGACGTTGAGCGCGAGCCCGCGCGCGTAGCCGGCGATCGCCTGCGTGGCCAGCAGCAGGAGCATGCCGGCGCCGACGACGGTCAGCGCGTCGACCTGCCCGTGACCGATCACCGTGTCCACGGTGAACTTGGTGAGCAGCGCGGGCAGCAGCACGACCAGCTGGATCAGCAGCGAGATGCCCAGCACCAGCGCGAGCAGCGGCCGCGAGAAGCTCAGCATGCCGCGGACGAAGCGCAGCGTGGCCAGCCGCCCCGGGGCCGGGCGGCGCTCGAACCCGGCGCCCGGGACGAGCTCGATGGCGATGCCGGTGAAGCCCTCGCCGAACTCCTCCCGGCTCATCCGCCGCCGGCCCAGGCCGGGGTCCACCACGACCGCGCCGCGGCTGTCCCAGCGCTCCAGGACCAGGTAGTGCCGGAAGTTCCAGTGCACGATCGCGGGCAGGCTCAGCTGCGGCAAAGCGTCGAGGTCCAGGCTGACGCCACGGGTACGCATCCCCAGCTCGCGCGCGAGCTGGGTGATCTGCAGGGCGGACGCGCCGTCGCGGCCGATGCCCAGCCGGTCGCGGCACTCGGCGACGGTGGTCCAGCGCCGGTGGGCGCACATGACCATCGCCAGGCACGCGGCGCCGCATTCGGTCGCGCTCATCTGCAGCAGGACGGGAACCCGCCTGCGGGGCCCGGGCCCGCCGGTGCTCATCGCGTGGTCCTTTCCAGGCCGGGGATCAGTTCGAGCAGCGTGGGGGTGGCGACGACCAGGCTGACCTGCCCGGAGGCCCGCTGCGGGTCCCCGGCCAGCAGGACGACCGTGAGCGGGCGGGCGACCTGGGGCGGCACGCCCCAGCGCCCGGCGTCGGCGGCGTCGACGACGAGCTCGGCCCGCACGACGCGCAGCGGCGGCCGGCCCGGCTCCTCCCGCAGGGTCGCCTCGGCGCCGGGCGCGGGCAGCGGATCCAGGCTGCCGGGGAACACCGCGACGAGCGCGCCGCCGTCCACGCCGACCACCGAGCCGGTGACCGCCTGCGGGACGCGGACCACGGCGACGAAGGCCGCGCCCACGGCCAGCAGCGCGACGAGGGCGACCAGCGGCCAGCGGGCGGCCCGCAGCGGCGTCGGCGCGACGCCGCCGGGCAGGCCCTCGCGGTAGACGGCGAGGGCCTGCGGGCGGAACGGCAGCACCGGGCGCTCAGCCACGTGCGCCGCTGTCCCGCGCCTGCCGTGGGGTCTCCAGCAGCAGCACGGACGGGATCCGTTCGGGCAGCGCCAGCCGCAGCAGGTTGTAGCCGATGCCCGCGACGCCGCTCATCAGCCCGGGCGTCTCCGCGCCGAGCGGCACCCCGCACAGCCGGCCGGATTCCTCGATGTTGGCCAGCACGCTGGCGGCGACGAGCTCCGCCTGCCGGGCGACGTCCTCGTCGCCGGCCGCCTGCGCGGCCGTCCGCAGCGCTTCGACGTTGCCGAGGTCGCCGTGGCAGATGCTGTGGTTGCCCGTGCCGGTGATCACGTCGCCGGTGAGGCCGAACTCCAGCATGCCGGTGATGGCGTCGGCGAGGTCCCGCTGGATGGTCTCCCGGTCCTCGACGTATCCGGCGAGGTCGGCCCGCGCCAGCGCGATCCCGGGCGCGCCGTGGCACCAGGCGATCATGGAGTACCGGTCGGGGGTGCTGTCGCGCAGGTCGAGCCAGCAGTGGTGGTCCGGGTCGTGGAGGGAGCGTTCGTGGCGCAGCGCGCCGTCCACCAGGTGGGCGTGGTCGCGCCGGCCGAGCACCCGGTCCACCCGGGCGAGCGCGACGGCGATGCCGGACCCGCCGTGCGAGAAACCCGCCAGCGGCCGGGCCGGGTTGACCGCGCCACGCCAGCCGATCCCGTCGCCGGTCTCCTCGGCGGCGGCTTCGAGGATGCCGGCGAAGGTGCGCACCGCGTCGAGCGTCTCCGGCGCCGGCCGTACGGCGTGCAGGGCGAGCACCGCGAGGATGGCGCCGGCCGAGCCGCTGACGACGTCGTAGGCCTCGTCCTTCGGTGCCAGGTGCAGCAGCGCGGGGACGATGCGGCCCGCCGCGTCCAGCAGGTCGTCGCGGTGCCACAGGCTGCCCAGGTGGCTCAGCGCGTAGAGCGTGCCGCCCAGCTCGTTGAAGACGCCGATGGTGAAGTTCTCCAGCGTCTCGGCGGGGGTCTCGGCAAGCAGGTCGACCTGCTTGACCAGCATCGTCGCGGCGGTCTCGGCCGCCTCGCGGTAGCGGGCCTCGCCCGTGACGTCGCCGAGGTAGCCGAGGAACAGGGCGATGCCGGAGATCCCGCTGTACAGATCCGGGCCGATCGGGCCGAGCTGCCACATCTTGTCGGCGACGAGCGTGAGCCCGAGCCAGGCGATGGAGTCCTCGCCGGTGTTGGCCGAGGCCAGTAGCTGGTCGCCGGCGGCGCGGGCGGCCGCCACGAACCGTTGCGCGGCGGCCGGCTCGATGGCGGCGGCGACCTCGTACGTCGACCACTGGCCCTGGCCCTGCGCGCCCATCGCGAGGGCGGCCAGCGAGCTGCGCAGGATCCAGGTCTGCTGCACCAGGTGCGCCTCGGACAGCGCGGACAGGCGCCGGCGGGACCGGTCCAGGCCGCTGACGCTCAGCACGCCCTCGATGAGCGCACCGTCCCCGGAGACGAAGTCGCGGGAGCCGGGCCGGGTGGTGAACATGGGGATGTCGCCGCGGCTGAGCTGCGCCTGCTCGGCCGCCGCGATGGCCGCCTCGGCGCCGGGCCACTCGTGCTGCAGCCACAGGAAGCTGAAGAACCGGTCGCGGTCCAGGGCGTCGCGCAGCAGGTCGGGGTGGCGGCTCTCCTGCAGCAGCTTGGTGTAGGTGCGGGTCGCGCGCAGGATCACCCGCACCTCGTCGTCGGCGAACGCGGCCACCGGCCCGTCCGGGCCGAGCAGCGCGTCGCGGTGGGTGTGCAGCAGCCGGTACGTCCGCTCGAACCCCTCGATGATCGCGTCGCTGTAGTCGAGGGCGTGGTGTTCGGTGCCGGTCAGCTCGGGCAGGTTCTGCCCGCCGCCCATCGGGACGCGCTTGCGGACCAGGCGCATCTCGTCGCTGCCCGCCTCCTCCCAGGTCGCCACCGGGGTCGGGGTGAGCTGCCCGGCCGAGCCGGCCAGGCCGCTGAAGTCGACGCCGCTGACGCCGTCGTCGTCCTGGAAGATGATCGGGCGCGGCAGCAGGCCGACGTCCAGCACGGACTCCTGCATCGTGCGGAAGGCGTCGGCGGAGACGCCCAGCTCCTCGTCGTCGGGGCGGCCGCGGGGGTGGAACAGCGCCTCCAGATCTACCAGCATCGGGTGCTCGCCGGCGGCGATGATGTTCTCCAGATGGAAGTCGACGGCGGCGAGGCTGTGCAGCAGCGCCAGGTAGCCGCCCTGCCGGGTGTAGAACCGGCGCAGCTGCGCGGCGTCGGTGCAGGGTCCGGCGGCGACGAACTCCGACCAGCCGTACTCGCCGCGGTCGAGCACCCACAGGGTGCGGAAGGGCGGCTGCGCGCCGCGCTCGTTGAGCCAGTCGAGCAGCTGCTGGAAATGGATCTCCACGGCCAGCCCGCGGGGCTTGTAGACCACCCGCGCGCCGCTGGTGAAGCGTACGAACCCGACCGAGCGCCCGTCCCGGTGCGAGTCACCGGCGTCGACCGACACGTCGGCCACCACGCCGAGCCGGGCCGCGTCTCCGAGCCGTTCGGCCAGCGTGGCCACGTCGGCGACGAGCCGCTGCGCGAACTCGATGCGGGCCTGCGCCCAGTTGTCGATCAGGACGGTCGCGTCCCGGGCCAGCACCGGGTACTCCATCAGCACTTCGAGGGCGTACTTCGGGTCGCTCAGCCGCCGGGTGAAGTCCTGGAACCGCTGCTGCGGGGTGTCGCCTGCGAGCTGACCCTGCACGCGCAGCACGTTCAGCTCCAGCACCAGGGCGCGGCCGACGAGCAGGTTCACCTGGCCGCTCGGCACCGCACTGAGCTGCGCGGCGAGCCGGTCGGCGTCGATGAGCGGCGAGGGCGCCTGG